>SPBY01000104.1 GCA_004525825.1 Bacteroidia bacterium | reverse complement strand
CTTCCATGTCGAGCCGCGACTCCCTGCCCACTCTTTTCAGGGCCTTCCCCTCGTTTCCGATGAGGATTCCTTTCTGGCTATCACGCTCCACGTAGATCAGGGCACTGATGCGAATCAGTTTTGTATCCTCCTTGAACGATTCTATTTCCACCTCTACCGCGTAAGGAATCTCCTGCTTGTAATGCAACAGGATTTTTTCTCGGATCATCTCTCCGGCAAAGAAGCGTTCAGATTTGTCGGTGAGCGCATCTTTCGGGAAGTAAGGAGGTGATTCCGGAAGGTGGTGCAGGATCCTGTTAAAAACAGATTCCACATTGAATTTTTTCAGAGCACTAATGGGGATCTTCTCTGCCTTAGGAAGCAACTGTTCCCATTGCTCCATGCAGCTAATCACCTCCTCCTGGCTGCTCTTGTCTATCTTGTTGATGACCAGAAGTACGGGCACTTTGGCCTTGGATACTTTCTGAAGGAACTCATTTTCTGGATCCGGTCTCTCCCCGATCTCAATTAGATAAATGAGAATATCGGCGTCTACAAGTGCAGAGCGGGCAGCCTTAAGCATGTTCTCCTGAAGTTTATATTTGGCCTCAAGGATGCCTGGAGTGTCTGAAAATATTATCTGGTATTCGGCCGTGTTCAGGATCCCGTGGATCCGGTGACGGGTGGTTTGGGCCTTGGCAGTGATAATGGATAGTTTCTCCCCCACCATGGCATTCATCAGGGTCGATTTTCCCACATTGGGTTTACCGATGATATTGACAAATCCTGATTTGTGCTCCATAGCTACTTATTCGTAGGCATTCATTTTTAACATGTTTACTTCCTTCTCTGTGAGGAATCTCCATTTTCCTCGGGGCAGGTCTTTCTTGGTAAGGCCGGCATAATAGACCCTGTCAAGTTTCACCACCCTGTATCCCAGGTGTTCAAACATGCGTCTTACTATACGGTTCTGACCTGAATGTATCTCCAATCCCACTTCACGTTTATTTTCCGTGCTTGCATAGCTGAGGGCATCGGGTTGGATAAAGCCATCATCCAGGGTAAGGCCTTCGGCCAGTTTCTTCATATCGCCCGCAGTAAATGCCTTATCCAGGAAAACATGGTAAATCTTCTTCTTGTTATGTGAGGGATGGGTCAGTTTTTTGGCAAGTTCACCATCGTTGGAGAAAAGCAGCACCCCGGTGGTATGCCGGTCCAGTCGTCCTACGGGGTAGATCCGTTCGGAACAGGCATTGGCGATTAGTACCATCACGGTTTTCCGTTCTTTCGGATCATCGGTAGTGGTCACGTAGTCCTTGGGTTTGTTCAGCAGGAGATAGACTTTGCGCTCATTTCGCATGCGCTCCCCGTTATATCTTACATCATCGCTGTGACTCACCTTGGTGCCCATTTGGGTAATTATTGTGCCATTGACAGAGACCAGCCCAGCTGAGATCAGATCATCTGCCTCACGTCTTGAACAGATTCCGGAAGCAGCTATATACTTATTCAGCCTTACCAGGTCATCAGAAGATGAGCTTTTTTTCGCTGGACCTTTTGATTTGGTAGCTGGACCTTTGCTTTTGCCAGCCGGATCTTTGGATTTGCTGCGGGGATCTTTGGATCTGCCAACAGGACCTTCCACAACCTTAGGATCTTCCACAGCCTCAGGGGCTCCTGGTCCTTTGCGGGAACCACCCCTTCTGACAGGCGATGTACTTGAAAATGAATTAGCTCCTCCGGATAAGCGGGATCCCGGTATTTTTTTGCCTGTGGAACCCGTGGGTTTTCCGGTCCCTTTTTTATGTTGCCCTGGCTTGCTCAAACGCCTGATTATTAAAGATTGTTAAAGGCTACAAAGATACAGCTAATTAATGTACATTCTTGGAATAATAGTCTTAACTTTGCACCGTTTTAAAAATCAGATATTTCATGCCTTTTTAAACCTCCATATTATGAGTCTAGTCATCTCCATTTCAGGCATCAGGGGAACCATTGGGGGGAAACCCGCCGAAGGTCTGACACCCATTGATACAGTGGAATTTGCCTCGGCTTATGCCTCATGGTTGATTAAGGAATCAGGCAAGACCAGGCCTGCAGTTGTTCTGGGTCGTGATGCGCGCATTTCAGGTCCCATGGTGGAGCAACTGGTTTCAGCCACCCTTAGTGCCATGGGAGTGGACGTGCATCTCCTGGGACTGGCCACCACTCCCACGGTCGAAATGGCGGTGACCACTCTGGGTGCCGATGGAGGTATTGTTCTTACAGCCAGTCACAACCCGGCCCAGTGGAATGCCCTGAAATTGCTCAATGGCCGTGGAGAGTTCCTTTCGGCTGAAGATGGAGAGTCAATTCTTCAGAAAGCCAGGTCCAACGACTATGTGTATGCAGATGTAAAAAAACTGGGGCAAATTAAACCTCTGGAGGGAATGGACGTCAAACATATCGATCAGGTTCTGAAACTGGACCTGGTGAAGGCTGATAAGATAAAAAGAAAGAAATTTAAGGTGGTCATAGATTGTGTAAATTCAGTAGGAGGAATCGTGTTGCCGCAGCTGCTTAAAGCACTTGGAGTGGATGAGGTGGTTGAGCTTTATTGCGAACCCACTGGCGAGTTTCCCCACAATCCCGAACCCCTGCCCGAACACCTGACTGAAATTTCCGAGCTCATGGTTCGCGAAAAAGCAGATGTGGGCTTTGTGGTGGATCCGGATGTGGACAGGCTGGCCATAGTATGTGAGGATGGTTCCATGTTTGGGGAGGAATACACCCTGGTGGCCATTGCCGATTATATTCTCTCCAGGACACCGGGCAATACTGCCTCGAACCTTTCATCTACCCGTGCTCTCAGAGATGTAACCGAGGGACATGGACAGTCCTATTTTCCAGCTGCCGTGGGGGAGGTGAATGTGGTCAATGCCATGAAAGAGCACAATTGTGTTATTGGAGGAGAGGGAAATGGCGGAGTCATCTATCCCGAATTGCATTACGGCAGGGATGCCCTGGTGGGGATCGCACTTTTTCTTACTCACCTGGCTGAAAGCGGAATGGAATGCAGTGTAATGCGGAAATGTTACCCCGACTACTTTATTTCCAAGAACAAGATTACCCTTGCTGAAGGCGTGGAGGCAGATGCCTTGCTCGAAAAATTTGCCTCAGCCTATTCCGAATATAAGATCAATACCGTAGACGGGGTGAAAGTGGACATGCCTGAGGGATGGGTCCACTTGCGAAAATCCAACACGGAACCTATTATCAGGCTGTATGCAGAAGCTGGCAGCAGCGAGGAAGCAGAGCGAATTGCCAATCAGGCCAAACTAACCATTAACGAATTGATTTAATAGATACATTTTTACAGGACCATGAAAAAAAGAACCTTAATAGCCATAGTAGTTCCTTCGGTGCTGATCATTGCACTGGTGCTCTATTCTGTGCTCTCAGGCAAAGAGAAAGAGGTTGTACTGGAGACGGAGGTACAACAGGGACAGTTTGAAATTTCGGTGATGGTCACCGGCGAATTACAGGCAATCCGGGAGACAGAGATCCAGGCACCTTCTGAGCTGCGAAGCAGAAACCTGCGTATTCGTAGCGTAAAGATCCAGGATTTGATAGCTGAAGGTACCATGGTCGATTCAGGTCAGTGGGTGGCAACCCTTGACCGGTCGGAGGCCGATAACTCTTTGAAAGATATCTCTGACAACCTGGAACAGAAGGAGTCGGAATATATGCGAACCAAGCTGGATACCACCATGCAGCTGAGGGAACTCCGCGACCAGCTGATCAACCTGAATTTTGCCATGGAGGAGGCGGAAATTACCCTGGAACAATCCAAGTATGAGCCACCAGCCACCATTCGCCAGGCAGAAATTGAGCTGGAGAAGGCCTCCAGGGCCTACGATCAGGCCGAACAGAACTACGGATTAAAGGTACAACAAGCCAAAGCCGAGATGCGTGAAGCGGAGATCAACATGGCCCGGGATCAAAGAAGCAAGGCTGAGATGGAAGCAGTGATGAAGATGTTTGACATCCATGCTCCCTCTTCTGGAATGGTGATTTATAAAAAAGACTGGAACGGACAGAAAAGAACCGCAGGCACCGAGATCAATACCTGGGATCTGGCGGTGGCCACCCTTCCCGACCTCTCTACCATGATTTCCATGACCTATGTGAATGAGATTGATATCAGTAAGCTAAGCAAGGGACAGCAGGTAAAAGTCGGGGTAGATGCCTTTCCGGAAAAAAAGTTTACAGGGGAAGTATTTGAGGTGGCCAACATCGGTCAGCAACTACCCAACACAGATGCCAAGGTATTTGAAGTCCGCATCGAATTGAATGAACGGGACACCATTCTTAGACCTTCCATGACCACCAGCAACCAGGTGATTACCCAGGTGATGGACAGCGTGTTATTCATTCCCCTGGAATCGGTACATGCCAATGACAGCCTGACCTATGTATATACGAGGACTGGCAATAAGCAGGTAGTGGTCCTGGGTGAATCCAATGAGAATCACATAGTGGTGGAAATGGGACTGAACAAGGGAGATAAACTCTACCTGTCCATGCCGGAAAATCAGGAGAGTTTTAAATATACCGGTTTGGAGCTGATGGAGGAGATCCAGCGTAGAAAGGCAGAAGAGGAGCAGCGAAGACTGGATCAACAGAAGAAGATGAACGAGCCAAGGAAAGGACCTGAAAACTTCAGGGGAGCTCAGCCAGGCGGACAGCAAAGCAGAACCAGGGGGTAGCATGATAGAACGCTATTTACACGACGTAGTTATTGCCGTTGAATCGATCATGGCAAACCAGATGCGGAGCATTCTAACCGCCCTGGGCATCATTTTCGGTGTGGCGGCAGTGATCACCATGCTGGCCATCGGGAAAGGGGCCCAACAGGAGATCCTGGAGCAAATCAAAATGGTGGGGGTAAATAACATTATCGTGACTCCCATTATAGAGAGTGCCAATGGCGAGAATGTGGATGAAACTGGTGGTGAGACTCAAAAGAAAAAGTTCTCACCAGGTCTGACCCTTGAAGATGTGGATGCCATTCAGAAAGTGGTTCCCACTGTCAATAAGCTTTCTCCTGAGATCATCCTGAACTCTTATGTAATCAAGGATGGCAAGCGGGCCAGTGCCAAACTTCTGGGAGTATCCAACTCCTATTTCGAGATATTCAACCTTCCCCTGCAGGAGGGTAGTTTTTTTATCGACTACCAGGAGGAGAACGGGATCCCTGTTTGTGTGATCGGGGCCAATATCAAGAACAAATTCTTCAGCAAGGAAAATCCCATTGGCAAATACGTTAAGTTCGACCATGTGTGGTTGAAGGTGGTGGGGGTATTGGAGAAAAACGATATGAACCTGACTCGCTTTGAAAACATCGGAGTCAATGTGATGAACGACAACGTTTATGTGCCGGTAAAAACCATGCTGCTGCGCTACCAGAACAGGGCGCTGGTGGGTTCACGAATTATGGGAAGCGAAGGAGTGGTGAGGATGGGTCGCGGAATGCTTAGTATGAGTTCAGGAACGACGAACACCGAATCCAACAACTACAACCAGCTGGATCGGATCATCGTTCAGGTGCATGAATCCAGCGAACTGAATTCCTCCACCGATCTGGTGGCCAGGTTGCTGATGAGGCGTCATGAGGATGTGAAAGACTTTGAGATCACCGTGCCCGAATTGCTGCTGAAGCAGGAACAACGTACCAAGGACATTTTCAATATTGTCCTGGGTGCTATAGCCAGTATTTCGCTGCTGGTTGGAGGCATAGGCATCATGAACATCATGTTTGCTTCGGTGATGGAGCGCATCAAGGAGATTGGAACCCGACTTGCCATCGGGGCGCAGAAGAGGGATATCGTGGTCCAGTTTCTGGCCGAGGCAGTTCTGATCAGTGTGATCGGCGGAGTGATCGGGGTCATTATCGGGATCACTGCCTCATGGTTGATCACCAAATTTGCCAATATCCTCACTCTGGTCACCCCCATGAGTGTTTTTATCTCATTTGCAGTATCTGCATCGGTAGGGGTCATTTTCGGATACTCACCTGCCAAAAGGGCCTCAGAAAGGGATCCCATTGAATCATTAAGGTATGAATAACATGCATCGTAACATTGTATTATCCATCGGCCTGATCGTGGGAATTCAGACCATGGCACAAACTCAGACGGACGTTGAAACCAGGACACTTAATTTGTCTGAAGCGATACAGGTGGCTCATGAACAGTCGTTGATGTCGCTGATGGCCAGACACCAGTTCCGAAGCAGCTACTGGGAATACCGAAGCCATCAGGCCAGGTACAGACCGGGACTCACCCTGGAAGGGACCCTCCCCTCCTTGAACAATACCAGGGAGAGTGTGATTCAGCCCGATGGTACCGAAGAATTCGTGCAGCGGTCGATCATGAAAACCTCTTTGGATCTGCAAATGAATCAGAACATCGCATGGACAGGCGGTAGGGTGTTTATGTCCTCCCAGGTACAGAGAAATGACAATTTCGGGGAGGAACCTCCCACCAACTTCCTGGCCTACCCTGTAACGATTGGTATTGCCCAGCCCCTCAACGGCTACAACCAGTTCAAGTGGGACAGGCAAATTGAACCCATGAAGTTTGAGGAAGCAAAGCTGCAGTACATCAACACCATGGAAGTGGTGAGCCGGCAGACTGTAAGGTACTTTTTCGACCTTGCCCTGGCCCAGATCAATCTGGAGGTAGCCAGGAAGAACATGGCCAATAACGATACCCTGTATCAGATTGCCAAAGGCCGCTACCAACTGGGAACCATTGCTGAGAACGAGCTCTTGCAAATGGAACTCAGCTTCCTGAATGCAGGGAGGGACATTAATGAGGCCACTATTGACCTGGAGCTTCGGAAGTCCAGGCTTCGCTCTTTCCTTGGATTTAACGATCGGATAAGTCTGGAGCTGACCCTTCCCAAGGAGGTGCCTGACATAAGCATGGACTATTTACGTACACTTCAGGAAGCCAAAGCCAACAATCCCGAGGTGATGGCCTTGGAGAGAAGGCTGCTGGAGGCCCAGCAGGCTGTGGCCGAAGCGCGCTCCCAGAAGGGGATCCGAGGCGATTTGTTTGCCCAATTCGGACTGAGTGGGGTGAATGAAGAATTTCGTAATGCCTACAAAGATCTGTCCAGGCAGCAGCGCGTGGAAGTGGGTGTTACGGTACCCATCCTGGATTGGGGACTGGGCAGAGGACAGTACCGGATGGCCCAGTCGGCCGAAGAGGTGATTAAAATGGACGTTCAGCAATCCATCATCGATTTTGACGAGAACGTGTTCCTCCAGGTAATGCAGTTCAACCTGCAGGACGACCAGGTGGCCATTGCCAGCAAGGCCGATACCATTGCCGATCTCAGGTATGAGGTGACCAAGCAGCGCTTCCTGATCGGGAAGATCGATGTGCTGGACCTGAACGTCGCCCTTGAGGAGAAAGACGTGGCCCGTAGAGGATATGTAGAGGCCATGAGGAACTACTGGGATTATTATTACGACCTGAGAGGTCTGACCCTGTATGACTGGCTAAAGGATATGAAGCTAACCGAGGACTTCGATGAATTGCTGATCCAGTAATTATTGTCTGAACTCTTTGGTGAGATGGAAGACATGTTCCAGGATGACCAGGTCTTCGCGGGTCAGCTCCAATTCCCGCCTCTCCATGACCCGGCTGGCAGTTTCCAGCGCTTTACTTAGTTTATAATCGCTAAAACCTCCGGCTCCGCCCCAGCTGAATGAGGGAATAAAAGTGGGAGGAAATCCAGGTCCGAAAATATTGGCCGAAACCCCCACCACAGTTCCCGTGTTGAACATGGTATTGATCCCGCATTTGGAGTGATCGCCCATGATCAGGCCGCAGAATTGACGTCCGGTTCCCACAAAATCCCTGGAGGCATAGTTCCAGATCTTCACCTCCCCATAGTTGTTTTTCAGGTTTGAATTGTTGGTATCGGCACCCAGGTTGCACCATTCTCCCAGGACCGAATTGCCCAGGAAACCATCGTGCGATTTGTTGGAATTGGCCTGAAGGACCGAATTGTTTATTTCGCCACCCACCTTGCAGAAGGGACCAATGGTGGTAGGACCATAGATTTTGGCCCCCATTTTCACCACTGCAGCTTCACAGAGGGCAAAGGGTCCGCGTATCACACTTCCCTCCATGATTTCACTGTCTTTCCCCAGATAGACCGGTCCAAGGGATGCATTCAAGGTAAAGTTTTCTCCATGGAACCCTGGTTCAACAAACACATTCTCCGGCCTATCCGCCCGCACAGTATCACTGAGTTTCCCGCTTTCCCTGTTGCGGGTGAGCCGAGCGAAATCAGCTTCAATCTCCTGACCGTTCAGACTGAATATCTTCCATGGGTAGTTCACCAGAGAAACAGGGTTTCCATACTCCGTTCCCTGGTCTATCCAACTAGCGGTATCAAATTTCTTCGTCCCGGTCTTTCCTGTCCTGACAGCTAGTAACACTCCTTCCTTCACCAGTACCTGCTCTTGCCCAAGATCCTTGATGGCTGCAATAAGCTGCTTTTCGGGTAGCAGGATGCCATTGATCAGCAGGTTATCTTCCCCCGTGTTGCAGGGGTATTTACTCTGCAGGTAGTCGACGGTTAAGGGTGAGGATGAGATTTCCAGCTCCTTCTCCCATTTCTCGGCAATGGTGAGTATCCCCACCCTGAGGTCCGATCCGGGGCGGGTAAAAGTCAGCGGCAACAGGGTTTCCCGACTGTGGTCGTCAAAAAGAATCAGCTGCATCTTTTTTATTTAAAAGT
>SPBY01000378.1 GCA_004525825.1 Bacteroidia bacterium | reverse complement strand
GACCTGGGGGTGGATGTGAATGAGGATTCCTTTAATCAGGCCCTTTCTGAAAATCCGGGTGCTATAGTCGGGCTTTCCGCACTGCTGACCACCACCATGGCCAACATGGAAGGAATAGTCACCAAAATCAAAGAAGTCCATCCAGGTACTAAAGTTCTGGTGGGCGGAGCCCCTCTGGACGACGATTTTCGAAGCAAAATTGGTGCTGATTTTTACTCCCCCGATCCAAGGGGTGCTGTGGAATACCTGAAAGAACTGGCAGTTTAATTCTTGGGCAAGGTTCGCATCCGGCTCGATCCCCTGGGTAAGGAGATCGCTGCAGAGAGAGGGACTTCGCTCATGGATGTCCTCCATGAGTACGGGGTCGAATTTCCCTGCGGAGGCAGGGGCACCTGCGGCAAATGCAAGGTAAAAATCATTCAGGGTGAGATAACACCCGATTCCCTTCATTTTAAACGGCTTGAGGAGCATGCTTGGTCCCCTGAGTGGAGACTGGCCTGCATGAGCCGTGCAGACAGTGATCTGGTGCTGGAAGTGGGACAATTTGAGGTCTTGATCCAGGCCGATGAAACGACCTTTGATTTTAAAGCCTCCGACGGTTATGGGGTGGCAGTGGATCTGGGGACCACCTCCCTGGTAGCCCAGTTGGTGGAACTTTCTTCTGCCAGGGTGCTGGCCGTTGAAACGGCCCTGAATCCACAGCGCAGATATGGGAGTGACCTGATTTCCCGGCTGGAGCATGCCCTTATCCATGGAAGTGAGTATCTCACCTCCATGATAAGGAAGGAACTGGGGAGCATGATTTCAAAACTGTTAAGTAACAGGGATATCTCTCTGGATCGTGTGGTGATGGTGGGAAATACGGTGATGCAGCATTTATTTGCAGGTCTGGATATACGACCACTTTCCTTTTACCCTTTTGAATCTCCCGATCTTGGTACCAGAAAGTTTACTGCCGCCGAGCTGGGATGGGACATCGACTGTGAGCGGATAGAGTTTTATCCTTCCATTGGCAGTTTTGTGGGAAGCGATATTCTGGCTGGGATCCATGCCACGGGCATGTGGCACAGACAGGAGTATTCTGTACTGGTGGATCTGGGAACCAACGGGGAGATTGTGGTGGGAAACAGGGAAGGCCTGTGGTGTGCCTCCACGGCCGCCGGTCCCGCCTTTGAAGGAGCAAGGATCTCCATGGGCATGCTGGCCACCACGGGAGCCATTTCCTCGGTGGAGCAGGGAGCGGAGGGGATCACATGCAGCGTGATCGGGAATGTACCAGCCTCAGGCATCTGTGGAAGCGGACTGATCGATGCGGTGTCGGTATTGCTTGAAACGGGTCAGCTGGGTGGATTTGGAGAGATCCTGTCAGGTCAGCCCAAGCTCTCACTTACCGGGGAGGTGGTGCTGACACAGAAAGACATCCAGGAGTTTCAACTGGCCAAGGCAGCCATTGCAGCCGGATTGTTTATCCTGTTGAGAAAACTGGGCTTGGGAAAGGAAGATATTGCAGACGTTTACATCGCCGGAGCCTTTGGCAACTACATCAACCTGGAGAAGATGCTCTATACCGGCATGATGGATTTCCCTCTGGACCGCTTTCATAAGCTGGGAAATTCTGCACTTATCGGAGCGAAGATGTTTCTTTTTTCAGAGGGGGAAAAAGCAGACGAAATCCTGGCCCATTGCCACCACATGAATCTGGAGTCGGAAAAGGATTTCCAGGATATTTTCGTGGATCGCCTTTCCTTTACTCAAGCATCCAGCTAAGTCCGGGCCAATTGTCTGAAGGTACATTCTCCTGAACCGGACCCGGGGTGCTTCTGCCTTCTTGGATGTACTTTTCCAACAATGCCCTTAGCTCATCAACCACCTCCGGATATTCTTCTCCCAGATTCACAGTTTCCCCCATATCCTTGTTCAGATTGTACAACTGGAGCGGAGGCAGGTTTTCGATGCCAGGTGATCCGGGTGTGGGATCGCTCCAGCCACCGGAACCCGGACAGAGGATCAGCTTCCAGTCTCCTTTTCGGATGGCAAAGGATCCGTTGATGGAGTGGTGAACCGTTGCTTCCCTGAGGGGGCCCTCACTCTGACTCAACAGGGCAGGAAGAAGTGAATAGCTGTCCACGCCTGCCGATGGGTCGAGGCTTGCTCCCGTGATTTCTGCCACGGTGGCCAGCAGGTCGGTGAGGCAAATGACCTGGTCGTTGCGGCTGGCTGACCTAATATGTCCTGGCCACCGGGCCACAAAGGGCACCCGGTGTCCGCCTTCAAAGATATCGGCCTTGTGTCCCCTGAAATGGTAACTGGGATTATGACCAAATGAGGCCAGTTCCGGGTAATTGGCAAAAGGGGAGCAGCCATTATCGCTGGTGAAAATCACCAGGGTTTCATTTTCTATTCCATGGGCCTCCAGGGCTTTAAGGATTTGCCCCACGGTATGATCCACCTGCAGGACAAAGTCCCCGTAAGGGTTGGTGCCGCTTTTCCCCAGGAATTCTTCGGAGGGAAGGATCGGGGTATGAGGAGCAGGAAGGGGGAAGTAGAGGAAAAAGGGTTTGTCAGGATTGTTTTCCTGGTGTTGATCGATGAACGAAACCGCTTTTCGAGTCAGTACGGGCAAGACCTCCTCATGCACAAAATCTTCCCCGGTCAGACCATTTCTCCACCATCCATATTCAGAGCTGCTCTGGGTATATTTCACAGGGACCATGGTAGGACGATCGTTTTCAATGTACACATAGGGAGGGATGTCCAGCGAAGCTGTAATTCCGAAGAAGTAATCGAAACCAACTTCATTGGGACCTCCGGATACGGCTTTGGAAAAATCTACGCTATCCGCAAAGCCCTCATGGTACTGCCATCCCAGTCCCAGGTGCCATTTACCCACACAGGCTGTTTCGTAGCCCTGGCCTTGCAGCAGCCTTCCCACGGTAAGCTCTTGCTCTATCAGGGGTGGATCCCAGCTCCACAACACTCCCTCTTTCATCCGCGTCCTCCAGGAATAACGGCCGGTTAGTACCCCATAGCGGGTGGGAGTGCAGACGGCTGAGCCGGTGTGTGCATCGGTAAAGGTCATTCCTTCGGAAGCAATCCGGTCAATGTGAAGGGTCTTCCAGGCAGCTTCTTCGTTCATGGCGCTTACGTCGCCATATCCCAGGTCATCGGCCAGGATGTAGATGATGTTGGGATTATTTTCTATGGGCTTTTCTTTGCATCCGGATACCATGAACAGGAAAAGTAAGATGAACAGGGAACTGGAGAGTAACTGGGTGCGTCTGTTTTTCATGCTACGTAAGTTAACGAAAGGGTATGGGTACGCGCTGGCCTTGCATAATCTTTGTCACGACTGGTTTGCGCGTCCGGTTACCCATCTTGTCAAAGGAGATGGGACCAGTCTTACCTTCATCGTAATGTATTTTCAATAAATAATTCTTGATAGCTTCCCGATCGGTGCCCACCTGTTTTACGGATTGGATGACCAGATCTACTGCATCATAGGCAGAACCGCTTCTGGCAGGGTGGAAAAGGAAGTCGTTGCCAATCCAAATGGGACCGGCGGAGATCACAAACATTCCCTCATAATCCCGCCATTGGATTTGTCTGATCTCAACCCCCATGGTAAAGTGGAGTGTTCCATAGATCCGCAGCGATGGCATCGCCTTTTTCAATGCGACCAGAAGCTCCCTGCTTGAAGCTGCATCAAAAGGAACAATCAAATGTTCCAGGGCACTCTTGCGGATTTTTTCAATGATTCTTTGCTCGTGCTTGCCAAGAGAATCCACGCTAATGATCATGGGAGCACTGCCTGTTTTACGGGTCACCTCTTTGGTAAGGCTCTTCACAGCATATCTGGCATCGTAGGTGTCGGTGGAGAGGATTCCAATCCTTCCTCCTCCATTTTTTAGGATGAGATCCACAAGGGCCTCAGCCTGTTGATCATCGTTGGGGACTACGCGCATAAACCAGGGAACAAAGGCCTGGGAGAGGGTGGGGTCAGTGGCATAGGCTTCGATGTAGCTCAGATGCGACTTGGCAGCTACCTGTTCGGCCAGGTGTGCGTTCCTGCCATCCAGCGATCCCACGATGGCACAGACCTCATCTTCGTAGACAAAAGCAACCGATTCTTTGGATCCCGTGCCCCACAGACCTT
>SPBY01000700.1 GCA_004525825.1 Bacteroidia bacterium | reverse complement strand
GGCAGATCCCAGAAAGAGTGTTCATTGGCCACCCCGGGCATCACCACAGCCAGTCGAATGGGTTTTTTCAAGGCCAGCGAACTGGCATGTATGTCCGGTTTGTAATTGTATTCTTCCAACAGTCTCCGGATCCGTTCGCGGGTGGAATCAGACACCTCCCCACGCTTGTGTATTACCCGGTCCACCGTTCCGATGGAAACCTGGGCGATCTCAGCGATATCCTTGATCCGAATTTTTGTCACAACTATTTATAATAGAAGTATTTACAAATAGTAACCTCAAGTTATAAAAGCAAATTATTTATTCAAAACTACATAAAATATTTTGCTTATACGCCATAAATATCCTAATTTCGTGTTCGTACACGGAAGTCCCCATAAGTCATGAAACTAGATAAGTATTCCTTTGGAGTCGGAGACAGGTTTGCCCAGCAGGGTGAAGCACAGTTAAAAGCCATAAAAAAAGCATGGGAAGCCGGTATCCCTTTTGTCCCGGTCTGGAACAAATCCAACCGCGAGCATCAGATCATTCACTCCTCACCTGCAGATACCAGGCGTGAGGCTGACAAGGCTGTTACCGCTCTGGGATGGGATCACCCCTATTATGTAGATGCGGATCACATCAACATTGTTACGGTGAATTCTTTTATGGAGCACTCAGATTTCTTCACCCTGGATGTGGCAGAATATATTGGCAGTCAGGTTTCAACAGATGAAATGGAAGACTTCCTGGCTGTGGCAGATCAATATTCGGGAGAACTGCAAATTCCCGGAATTAAGGATCCCTTTCATATCTCCCTGGAAAGCCTGCGGGAAATGGCGGGAAAGTTCCTGGGAGCTGTGGCTAAAGCAGCAGGTATTTATCGCCACATTGAAGAAAAGAAAGGTGCCGGGAATTTCATAGCCGAGGTAAGCATGGATGAGGTGGAGACAGCTCAGACCCCCGTAGAACTCTTCTTTATCCTTCTGATGATCAGCCACTATCATATACCTGCCCAGACCATTGCCCCCAAGTTTACAGGCAGGTTCAACAAGGGAGTCGATTACGTGGGCGATGTGGAACAGTTCAGGCTGGAGTTTGAGCAGGACCTGCTGGTCATCGACTTTGCGGTAAAAACCTTTGATCTCCCGGACAACCTCAAGCTGAGTATTCATTCTGGCAGTGATAAATTCACAATCTACCCCATCATGGGTGAACTAATCCGGAAATATGGCAAGGGAATTCATGTGAAGACCGCCGGGACCACCTGGCTGGAAGAGCTCATCGGGCTGGCTCTGGCCGGCGGTGATGCCCTGGAGATGGCAAAAACCATCTATAGTAAGGCTTACTGCCGGCAGGAGGAGCTTTGCAGACCTTATGAAACGGTGATTGATATCGATCCGGATACCCTTCCCCTCCCTACTGAAGTGGATCAATGGGATGGAGAGAAATTTGCAGCTACCCTCAGGCATGTACCCGGTCATCCGGATTACCATGCCGGATTCAGACAGCTGATCCATGTGGGATACAAAGTGGCGGCCGAAATGGGGGATTCCTTCCTTGCTATGGTCCAAGAGCACAGTGATATAGTGGCTGAGCAGGTAATGACCAATATTTACGACAGACATATCAAACGACTATTCAAGATTTAGAGATGAAGAAGTTCCTTGACAAAGATTTCCTGCTGGAAAATGATACTGCCAGGCGCTTGTACCACCAGGTGGCAGCTCCCCTGCCCATCATAGATTATCACTGTCACATTGACCCGGCACAGATTGCCGGGGATGTCCGATTTGATAATTTGACTCAGGTCTGGCTGGCCGGGGACCATTACAAGTGGAGGGCCATGAGAGCCAACGGAATAGAAGAAAGGTATTGTACCGGAGATGCCTCCGATGAAGAGAAATTCCTGAAATGGGCCGAAACGGTCCCCGATACCCTTCGCAATCCCCTTTACCACTGGACGCACCTGGAACTGCAGCGCTATTTTAATATCCATGATCTGCTTAACCCGGAGAGTGCCCTGAAAATTTATAAACAGGCTGGTGAGATGCTGCAGAGTGAGCAGTACAGCGTACGTAAGCTGATCCGTATGATGAATGTGGAGG
>SPBY01000130.1 GCA_004525825.1 Bacteroidia bacterium | reverse complement strand
GTGAACGAGAGAGGAGTCGAACCCCCAACCTCCTGATCCGTAGTCAGGTGCTCTATCCAGTTGAGCTACTCGTCCAGCGTTTCAGTGGCTTTTCATCGAAAAGCGAGCGCAAATTTAATCATTTTCACTCAATTACAAAACGCTTTTCTTATTTGAGAATTAGTAAATTTGAGCAAAATGAAGGGAATGAAAAAAGTGCTCAGGATATTGTTGATCACCCTTGGAGTGATCCTTTTGTTATTGATCCTCATCCCGGTCCTCTTTAAATCGAAGATCGAATCGATGGTGAAGGAGATGGTAAATGAAGAGGTACATGCTGTTGTGGATTGGTCGCGCTTCAATCTCTCATTTTTCAGGGGATTTCCCGATCTGAGCATTAATCTTCACCAGGTGTCTGTGGTGGGACTGGAACCTTTTGAGGGTGATACCCTGGCGGGACTTGGACGCTTTGAAATCAGGGTAAACCCCTTCAGCGCACTTCGGAATAACATCGTTGTGAAATCCATCCTGGTGGATCACCCCCTGGTAAACGGTCTGGTATTGGAGGATGGAACTGCCAATTGGGAAATCGCTATCGGAACCGAATCAGCCAATGTGGATGAAGAGGAGGGAAGCGGATCCTCCATGAATGTATCCTTGAAACGATTGGCCATAACGGGTGGAAGAATTTACTACATCGATCAGGAGGCAGGCATGAATGCTTCCCTGGAAGGATTCAACCTGGAGCTACGGGGGAATTTCTCCATGGATGAGACTGAGATGCAACTGTCCGCTGGCATAGAAAAGATCAATGCCCGGGTGGGAGGAATCAGATACATGAAGGATGGTAATTTTAACATGGACCTGATTGCAGTGGCGAATATGGTGGAGAACAGGTATACCCTGGAGAAGAACCTGATCACCCTCAATGGACTTACCCTGGGTGTTGAGGGCGATGTGATCCTGATGGATGAGGGAACCATGGACTTGGACCTCCGCTTCTTTTCAAAAGAAACCTCCTTCCGTACACTGCTCTCCCTGGTGCCGGCCATCTATCTGAAAGATTTTGAATCGTTGAAGACCAGTGGTAATCTTCAACTGGAGGGAACGGTGACAGGGATCATGAAGGATAGCATATTGCCCGATGCCACATTAAGGCTGATGGTCACAGACGGCTATTTTGCCTATCCCGACCTGCCCAAAGATGTGACCGATGTGCAGGTGGCACTCAATGTGGATTACAAAGGGGCCAACATGGATGCCACCACGGTGAACCTGGAACGGTTTCATCTTTTGCTGGGAGGAAATCCCTTTGATTTGAACATGAAGGTGGACCATCCTGTGAGTGATATGCATGTGGCAGGCACAGCCAAAGGCCGGATAGAATTTGCCTCTCTGAAAGATGTGGTTCCTATGGAGGACCCTTCCCTGGAGGGAAAGCTGGAGATTGACCTCAGGTGGGATACACGAATGTCCTACATTGAGCAGGAGTTGTATGACCAGGTGGATCTGGAAGGCAGACTGGTGATCGAGGACGTGGTGTTGGAATCTCCCGATATCCTGGTTCCTGTGGAGTTGACAAAGATGCACATGGATTTTAATCCCAGGTTTGTAGAATTGCTTACACTGGATCTTAAGCTGGGATCGTCTGATTTTCATATGGATGGTGAACTCACCAATTTTATCCCCTATGTTTTTAATAAGCAGACTGTCTCCGGGTCGGTGAACCTTAGTTCACAAATGCTGAATGCCAATGAACTGCTTCCGAAAAGAGAGGCTGATGTCCCTGAAGTGGACCAGTCTGCGAACGATACCATATCGTCCCTTCCTTCCGATTCTCTGGCTCTACCCTCCCTTATCAGGATTCCGGAGAACATTGGCTTTTCCATGAACCTGGATATGAAACGGGTGGAGTATGATAAAATCATTCTGGAAAACATCCGTGGAGAGATGAAAATAACAGAGGGAGTAGCCATACTTGACAATCTGAGCATGGAGGTGATTGATGGGAAAGTGATTAGCGCAGGATGGGTAGATACAAGGGGCGAATTTATGGAAATAGACGTGGCGCTGGATATAAAGGATGTAGATATATCCTCCGCCTATGAAACATTTGTTACGGTAGAACGGCTGGCGCCCATGGTCCGTTTTATTAAGGGTACAGCCAATATTGATATGAAATTTGCCTCCAGGCTTGATGCTACTTTTACTCCGCTCTATGAATCGACTGATGCAAAAGGCAAAGTTTTTACCCGGGGACTTCAATTTTACAATCTCAACGATTTTATTCGTTTCAGTGAGATGTTGAAAAACGAGAAGTTCCAGGAAATGGCGCCCGACGAAGTCAATGTGGCATTCACCATTCAGGATGGGAGAATCATATTTGATCCTTTTGTTATGAAGGCTTACGATTCAGAGATAGCTGTTTCCGGATCTCATGGAATCGATCATACAATGGATTATTTGCTCGACATGAAGATTGCCAAGACAGATCTGGGAGAGGGTGCCAACGATATGATGCAAGGTATTACAGCCCTGGCTGCCGTTGCCGGGATCAAGATTCCTGAATCGGATTATGTGAAGGTTAAGGCTAAAGTTACAGGTACATTCAACAATCCCATAGTAAAAACCGACTTGACCGCGAATATGAGATCTGGCGGTGAGACTGTAAAAGCTGCAGTTGAAAAAAGAGTAGAGGAGGAAGTGGAAAAGGTGGAAGAGCAGGTGAGGGAGGAAGCCGGTGCGGAGGCTGAAAAAATCATCAGTGATGCTGAAGCGCAAGCTGATCGCCTTATCGAAGAGGCCAGGAAGGCAGGGGAGGAGTTGGTGAAGGAGGCTGAGAAACAAGGAGATAACCTGATTGAAGAAGCGGGCAGCAATGTGCTGAAACAAATTGCAGCTAAAAAGGCCGCTGAGGAGTTGAAGAAGCAGGCCGTGAAGCAAAGTGACAACCTTGTAAAAGAGGCGGATGTCAAAGCAGCCGAGATCATCCAGAAGGCTCGCGATGAAGCCGCCAAAATATGACACCCTTTCCAATTATTAGAAAGCAGACCACCCTCATTTTTTTTGGTTTACCGCAATCGTATTCAGGAGGAAGCCTACAAACCGTTACATGTAACGGTTTTAAGCGACGAGTGAATATGATGCGGTAAGCGACAGGGAAAAAAAGAGGCTGTCTCTTTCGAAACAGCCTCCCGTGTATTTTGTACTTTGTACCTTAGAATCTCTTTTCCTTGATACGTGCTTTCTTTCCAGTCAGGTCACGGAAGTAGAAGATACGTGCCCTTTTAACGCGTCCATGCTTATTGACTTCAATCTTATCAATGAATGGGGAAGATGAGGGGAAGATCCTTTCAACACCAATGTTGCCTGACATTTTGCGAACGGTAAAAGTCCCGGTGTGTCCTTTCCCTCGTCTCTGGATCACAACACCCCTGTATTGCTGGATACGCTCTTTATTTCCCTCAATAATTTTGTAGTGCACGGTAATGGTATCACCTGCACTGAACTTGGGAAGTTCATTCTGGGAAGCATATTCCTCGTTAACAACCTTCATTAAATCCATGATTCTATACTTTATAATATTCTATGCCTCGATTTTACAGGTCGCAAAAGTACAAATAAATTTCTGTTTATGATAATAAATATCTCGATTTATTAACAACGAATGTGGATTAATGGGCATCCCCACTGGGCATCTTCAGGTTCTTGCCAGCATCCTTTACCACTATCTCCTTCCACTGCTCTGAATAGCCAGGCTGATCGGGACCCAGAGGATATCCTTCTTTGCTGCGAAGGAACTCACCATTCTCCTCCTTTTTGATGTTTCCGTCAATGTACTTCACCAGCAGGAAATGTCCCAGTTCCTTGTAGCGCTGAACAGTATAATCGCCCATATTCACTGAGTAGTTGGTAACAAACTCCCTGGCCAGTTCGGGATTGGTTTCTTGCAATACCAGAGCAGCGGCGTCAATGGCAGCTACCTCCGTGATATACTTTTCTTCCAGCTCGGTCTGAACCTTTCGGACATCCTCCATCATTACGTTGTACCTCAGATAAGAAAAGTTGGAAACAAAACTGAAAGCCCAGAAGGCTGCAGTTTCCGAGTAGGTAAGCAGGTCTCCGTTCCCCACTGCATAGGATTCAGGAACGCGTGTCATTCCACAATACATGGGTACATAAGTGGTGGCTGCTGCGTCATCTATTCCGAACCAGAGTATTCCTCCCAGCCAGTCGGGTTTCATGGGCCTGCTTTCAGCCACAAATGAGAAACCCGTTTGCTGTGTGGCTGTGGCACGTTCATTCACATACATTTTACCATCCAGTTCCCAGGTCAGGGGACGCCAGCGGTAGGGAAGGCCGAAGGCTCCTGCTCCAGCATCGGCCGTCATGTCCAGTTCAGTACCTTCCAGGTGGTCCCTCATAAAATTCATCAGGTCCTTGTTGGAAATCTTGCGCTTGGGCTTAATGTAAAGAGGCATGCGGTTCTCCAGGTCTTTTCCTTTCACATAATCGTAGTACTGATCCATGTCGTCATTGATGTCCTTGAAGAACGACCATACCCGCATATCGCAGAAACGTGCCCCGCCAAATGAAATCGGTGCATAGGTGTCTGAAAAACTAAAATCTGCATCGCTTCCTTCGTAGTAGCCTTTCTCTCGGGCAAAAGAGATTACATCAGGAGCATAGAGGCAGTTATCCGGATCATCCAGCGGAAATTGCCGGATCCTGGCCTGGTTGGCATGACCTGATACATAACCATCGGGGATCTTTACGGCCACCCAGACAGCCCCTTTGTATTTATTATAAGTCTTGCCACCTTCTGTGACCAATTCAATTCCTTTGCTAATCAACTCCAGGATCCAGACCTCATTGGGATCGGCGATGGAGAATGATTCTCCCGAGCTGGCATAGCCATGTTCAGCTACCAGTTCTCCCATGATGTTGATGGCCTCCCTGGCTGTCCTGGCTCTTTGCAGGGTAAAGTATATGAGGCTTCCATAATCAATAATGCCGGTGGAATCACTCAACTCACTTCTGCCCCCATAGGTAGTCTCTCCAATGGCCACCTGATGTTCGTTCATATTGCCTACCACCGAGAATGTGTGGGAAAGCTGGGGGATTCTCCCCAGGAATTTATTGGTATCCCATTCATAGACATCCAGCAGGGTTCCCGGGGGATAATCTGCGGCGGGACGGAAATACAACTCACCATACAATACATGTGCATCTGCTGCATATGTGATCATGGAGGTCCCATTCACCGATGCACCGGGGGTGACCAGGAAATTGGTACATCCGTTTACCTGGCTGTTCCAGATTAACAGGCCCAGCAGCGTAGTAATAAATACTCTTTTCATCATATCTCAAGGTTTAACTTTAGACTTTATATCTTTTGACTTTCAACTTTTGTTGGGGCATGCAATATTTCATTTTTCTGTCAAACTACCAACTGATGCTACTTTATAAAATGATTTGTATGAAATTCGGCAGAGTAACTTAATAGATTCATATATTTTGAATTGATAACTACCCCCTAAATATCAGGAATTACTATGTACATTAATTCATATTTGAAGCCTAAGCCTCAAAAATATCAGGGTGACTTGGGGAAACATGACTTAGTTCAATGCTCATCGCAAAATTAATATTAAAATATTTGTGAGGTTTCCTCCTTCTGTCTATCTTTGTGGCATAATATTTGAGGCTTAAAATAGCAGAGGTATTTTTGAAAGTAGTTTTAGTTAGTAGTTTAGTTGGTAGTTTAGTTGGTAGTTTTAGTTAGTGTAGTAGATAAGGGTCAATCGCCAGATTGATCCTTTTCTTTGTTAGAACATGTACTCCAGCAACTCTTCCCGTTCCTTATCTGACAGACTGAAATTCATTCCTCCTGCATCTTGCTTATTCATAAGTGAGAGAATCTCATTTTTGCATATGGCTTCAATTCCTTCTTCCTGGCATTTCAGGGGACCGCCCAGCGATTTGAAGAAAGATTCAAGTCCCTCAATACTCTGATCCACACTTGAACTTCCCCAAAGCTCTTTGCCCAGTTGGAGGATGCGGTCTCCTGCCCGCTCTTTAAGCACCTTCATCCAGGCCGGATAGATGATAGACAGGGTGGCGCCGTGCGCTGTATCGTAAAGGAAGGACAATACGTGACCCAGGGCATGCACACCCCAGTCGCCTGATTCCCGTCCGTAGATGGTCAGGTTATTCAAGGCACATGTTGCGGCCCACATGATGTTGGCACGAAGTTCATAATTGTCCAAATCCTTCATGAGCTTGGGACCGAACTCCTGGGCTTCTTTTATGACCGAGATAACAAAACGGTCAGAAAGGGTGGCTTCACCTTTTCCAAACCAGGCCTCCAGGCAATGGGCCACCAGGTCCACCACCCCATAGGCTGTATGATTTGCCGGAACAGATTGAGTATAGGAAGGATCCAGGAAAGAATGAACAGGATAGATCAGTTCATTTCTGTAACCAATCTTCTCCTGGGTTTCAGAGTTCTGCAATACGGAGACGGCATTCATTTCAGTACCCGTAGCTGCCAGGGTCAGCACCGCAATGAGAGGCAATGCTGAAGCCGGTTTGTGCTTCCCGGTCATCACCTCCCAGGCATCACTACCTTCCGCGATGCAGATGGCGATAATTTTGGCTGAGTCGATTACACTTCCCCCACCTACAGCCACCACCATATCTACCCCTTCGGTGCGTCCGATGCCTGCAGCTTCATCTACATTTTCCACGCGGGGATTGGGTTTAATGCCATTGTACTCTGTAACATGGATGCCCTGTGCCTGCAATTGTTTCCGGGTGTCGTGGTAGCTGCCGTTCCGAAGTACGGATCCTCCTCCATACACCAGGAGTGCTTTCTTTCCGTGACTGGAAGCACTGGTCCCGAGCTCCTGGACCACATTTTTACCGAAATGAAGTTTGACAGGATTAAAGGCAAGAAAATTTTTCATGTTTATTAAGTTTAAATGTTATGAATGGTGCCAGCGGAAAGATCCCTTTTCCCGCCGGTCACGCTGGACAGGCAGTTGATCTCTCCCCGGATCTTCAATGCGCCAAGCAGAGCAAAGACCAGCGCCTCTTTATAGTGTATCAATTGTTCTTCAGGTATTTCAAGGGAGGCCCTTGTATAATGGCTTATGCGCTTTATCAGGGTGTGGTTCAACGCACCTCCACCGGTAATTAGAATAGATCTAAGCCCTGCCTCATTGATGCCTCTTGCCACCTGGAAGGCAATATGCTCAAGTACGGTAGCCATTAAATCTTCAGGAGTGAGTGCACTCCGATTCATCAACGGAAGCAGGGTTTCAATAAACCATTCTCTGCCAAGAGACTTG
>SPBY01000164.1 GCA_004525825.1 Bacteroidia bacterium | reverse complement strand
TTTGCTTCATGGTTCTATTTGTTATCCCGCCTCCGCTCAAATTCCTTGAGCAGGATCTTGCGCAGGCGGATCGATTTCGGGGTTACCTCCACGTACTCATCTTCACCAACATACTCCAGGGACTCTTCCAGTGAGAATATGGTGGCTGGTACAATGGATACCTTTTCGTCCGATCCCGAGGCCCGCATGTTGGTCTGTTTTTTGGTCTTGGTCACATTTACCACCAGGTCGTCCTGCTTGGTATGCTCCCCGATCACTTGTCCCTCATAGATGGCGTCCATGGGCTCGATGAAAAACTTGCCCCGATCCTGCAGTTTGTCGATGGAATAGGCAATGGAAGTGCCTGTTTCCATGGCAATCAGGGCTCCGTTGCGTTTGCGCACCAGCTCTCCCTTCCAGGGCTCATATCCGGAAAAACGATGGGAAAAAACCGCACTTCCTTCGGTGGCGGTCAAAATGGGCTGCCTTAAGCCTATCAATCCCCTGGCCGTGATCTTAAATTCCAGGTTTACACGATCGTCCCTCTTCTCAATGCTCAGAATATCCCCTCTGCGACCGGTGACAATCTCAATCACCTTTCCCGAGAATTCCTCGTCCACATTGATATAAAGCAACTCCACCGGTTCGTGTTTGAATCCGTCAATTTCTTTGATGACTACCTTGGGCTGACCCAGTTGCAGTTCATACCCTTCACGGCGCATGGTCTCGATCAAAATGGAAAGGTGAAGAATTCCCCTGCCATACACTGTCAGGCGATCGGGCGAATCGGTATCTTCCACCCTCAGCGCCAGGTTCTTTTCGGTTTCTTTGAACAAGCGGTCCCGCAAATGCCTGGAGGTCACAAATTTTCCCTCTTTCCCAAAAAACGGGGAGTTGTTGATGGTAAAAAGCATGCTCATGGAGGGCTCATCGATGGAGATGGGAGGCAAGGCTTCGGGGTTCTCATAATCGGCGATGGTATCCCCAATATCAAAATCTTCCAGTCCCAGCACGGCCACGATCTCTCCTGAAGGGATCTCCTCCTTGGTTTTCACCTTTCCCAGGCCTTCGAAAGTATAGAGCTCCTTGACGGTTGATTTGTGGTTCAGGCCATTTCGCTGCACGATGGAGACCTGGTCACCCATCTTAATGCTCCCCCGATGAATTTTACCCACAGCGATCCGTCCGGTATACGAGGAATAATCGAGGGAAGAGATCTGCAGTTGCAAAGTTCCCGGATTTTTCTCAGGTGCATCGAAATACTCTATGATGGTATTCAAGAGGTAGGTCATGTCATCGGTGGGAATCCTCCAGTCGGGTCCCATCCAGCCCTCCTTGGAGGAGCCATAAATGGTAGGGTATTCGAGCTGATCCTCGGTGGCATCCAGGGCAAACATCAGTTCAAATACCAGTTCGTTGGTTTCATCGGGATTGCAATTGGGCTTGTCCACCTTGTTGACCACCACGATCACTTTTTTGCCCAACTCCAGTGCCTTCTGCAAAACGAAACGGGTCTGGGGCATGGGCCCTTCAAAGGCATCCACCAAAAGCAATACACCCTCAGCCATGTTCAGTACCCGTTCCACTTCTCCCCCGAAGTCTGAGTGACCCGGAGTATCGATGATGTTAATCTTGGTCCCCTTGTATCGGACCGACACGTTTTTCGAAAGAATGGTTATGCCTCTTTCCCGCTCCAGGTCGTTGGTATCGAGGATCAGATCCCCCATCTCCTGATTGTCACGAAAAAGATTGACCTGGTGTAGTATGCGGTCCACCATGGTGGTCTTGCCGTGGTCGACGTGTGCGATGATCGCTATGTTTCTTATATCCATGGTTTCTTACCCCTCTTTAAATCAGCCGCAAAAGTACTATAAATCAACAACATTCAAAATTAATATCGTACATTCGCGATTCAATATTTGAATATGGAATTTAAGGAGTTAGGGCTGTCGAAAGATATGCTTAGGGCAGTGACAAAACTGGGATTTGAAACACCTTCGGAGATCCAGGAGAAGGCCATTCCCATCCTCGCTGAAGGTAAAGAGGATTTTGTGGGGCTGGCCCAGACCGGAACCGGTAAAACTGCAGCTTACGGATTGCCCCTGATCCAACACACAAATTTTGATGACAATAATACCCAGGGACTGGTTATCTGTCCCACCAGGGAGCTCTGCATGCAGATCACCAAAGACCTGGAGGCCTTTTCTGCCTATCAGAAGAATCCCAATATCACAGCGGTCTACGGGGGAGCCAGCATTTCCGATCAGATTCGCAAACTAAAAAAAGGGGCCCACATTGTGGTGGCCACACACCGGGCAGATTACTTGACCTGATCGAACGAAAAGCAGTCAAGCTTAAATCGGTTCAAAGGGTGGTTCTCGACGAAGCCGATGAAATGCTGAACATGGGATTTAAGGAGGATATTGACAACATCCTGAAACAGACCCCTGCCATGAAAAGGGTATGGCTCTTCTCTGCCACCATGCCAAAGGCCGTCAAACGAATTGCCAACAACTACATGATCAATCCTGTAGAGGTGGTGATAGGCATACAAAACAGCGTGGCCACCAACATCGAGCACTGCTATTTCATGATGAAGGAGAGGGATCGATACTCTGCGCTGAAAAGGATTCTGGACTACTACCCCGATATCTTCGGGCTGATTTTCTGCCGGACCCGAAGAGAAACCGGACAGATTGCCGACAAACTGGAAAAAGAGGGATACGATGTGGTAGCCCTGCATGGCGACCTGAGTCAGGTACAAAGGGATGCGGCCATGAAAAAATTCCGCGAAAGAACCGTCAAGGTCCTGGTGGCCACCGATGTGGCGGCCCGGGGAATCGATGTACAGGACATTACCCATGTGATCCATTACATGCTCCCCGACGATATAGAGAACTACACACACAGAAGCGGCCGGACCGCGCGCGCCGGACGATCGGGCAAATCCCTGGTACTTGTCAACACCCGCGAAATTTACAAGATCCGCCAGGTGGAAGCCCTTATCAAGACCCCGCTCAAGCAATCAGCCATTCCTGATTCAGAGGCCATTTGCGAAAAACAGATGTATGCCCTGATGGACAAAGTGGTAAGCACCCAGGTAGATGAGGAGGCTATCGATCGCTACTGGCCCGTGTTTTACAAGAAGCTAAAAGACATGCCTGCAGAAGAGATAGTATTGAAGTTCATCTCTATGGAACTCAACGCTTTTCTTGATTACTACAAAGGTTCTGAAGATCTGAATGCCAGTCACGAAAAAAGTAGTCCGGGAAGAGGAGCATCAGAGGATCGGGGAAGAAGAGGGGGAAGAGATGGCGGAAGAGATGGCGGAAGAGATGGCGGAAAATTCAACCGGAACCTGAGTGGTCCAAAGAAAAAATTCTTCATCAGCCTTGGAGAGAAACAGAATCTGAACAAAGGAGCCCTTCTCCGCCTGGTGTGCAGCGAGACCGGGATCGAAAGTCATCACATGGGGCGCATCGACATTCACTCCCGTCATGCCTTTTTCGAGGTGGATGAGCAAATATCCATGCAGATACTGCCAAAAATCAAGGAGGGGGTGTACGAGGGCAAACCCTTTGAGGTAACTCCAGCCCTGGGGGATGAAAAGGAAAAACATAAGGGGAAAAAGAAATAGAATTAGCTTCCTTCTTATCACACAAGTGATCCGGGTACTTTCATAGTTCGGATGTTTTTATGATCTTTCGGGAAACTGATACTGCTGCTTTCACCATGAAAACCGGGTTAATAACATGCATGCTCATGCTGCTCATGCTCTGCTCCCTTCCAGCCAGGTCGGCCGATGTGGACAGCCTGATTGCCCGGCTCGATAGCACCCTGATTAGCGAAAGTCAGATTGATCTTCAGTTACAAATTGCCAGGGCCATCAGCAATACCGATATCCGGAAAGCACTGGAATACGCCCATAGTGCACTAAAAGATGCAGAAGAGATCCGATCGACCCGTTGGATCGCAGAATCCAAACTGGCCATAGGACAATTCTACGACTACCTGGGTGTGAACCGGGAAGCAGCCAATCAACTGATGGAAGCATTTTCTGATTTCAGAGTACTGGGCGACTCAGTGAAACAGGCCACCACCCTGATGCACATTGGAAATGCCTTTTTCTACCTGGATCAATTTGAAACAGCCCAGGATTATTATACCCTGGTTTCAGAATACGGCAGGGCATTGAATGATACCTCTCTGATTATAAGCGGATTAAATGCAACGGCAGAGGTATTTGGTAACATTGGAAATAGGGACTCGGCACTGATCCTGTTTAATGAGGCCTTTGCACTGTCCAAGGAGATCGGTAGCCTGCAGCAAGAGATTCAGGCTTACTATAATATAGGCGATGTGCACCTTTATTCGGGAAGAAGAACCCAGGCATTAAAAGTATTTCACGCGCTGGAAGACTACTACGACCTGAAAACCAATAGTTCCAAATTTCTCTCCAACCTCTATAACTCCATGACCAAAGCCTATCTGGAAAAGAGGGATATTGAGATGGCCAGGCACTATTCGGAATTAAGCCTGGAAGCCCTGAACGAAAACATGCGCCTGACCGAATATATGAAGTATTACCTGAATCTGTTCAGGATCGATACCATTGAAGGGAATTCCGATACGGCATTGTTTAATTTTATCAGATACAAAGAGTTGAGTGATAGTCTCAGCAATGCCAGCTTCAAAGAGCAACTGGCCAACTTTGGTATCTTCTTCGAACTCCAATCCAAGGAAAATGAGATTGAGCGGCTGACCCTGGACAACCAGTTTAAGGACCTTAAAATCAGACAAAAAAAGCTTACCAATTACTTATATGTAAGCTTGTCCAGCCTGATGCTGGTCATTGTGTTCCTGTTGATCAGATCCTACAGACAGATCAAAAAGAAAAACGTAATGCTGGAACGGCAGAAAGAGGCACTGGAAACCACTCAGCAACAACTGGTCCAGTCGGAAAAAATGGCCTCCATTGGAACACTTACGGCGGGCATTGCTCATGAAATTAACAATCCGCTAAATTTTATTTCGGGCGGACTTACCATTGTTAAGGGTGTAGGGAGGAAACTGGACTGGACGGGTCTGGACGACGATAAGCATCGCTTCGACATGGCCACAAAAATGGCCCAGGATGGTCTTGATCGTTCCGTCGATATTGTGAAAGCCCTGATGACCTTCTCACACAGGGGAGGCTCCAAGAAAGTGGAGACAGATCTGCATGAGATCATTGACAATACCCTGATGTTCCTGAGCTCAAAAATCTCCGAAGACATCCGGATTATAAAGCATTATAACCTGGACATGAGGGTTCCTGTATTTCCCGAAAAGATGCACCAGGTGGTTATGAACATCCTCGACAATGCCATATTCGCTGTCAATGTTAGTTCGTCGGGACCTAAAAGCATCACCATTACTACCAGGAAGAAGAAAGACAAACTGATCCTGACTTTTACCAATTCCGGACCATCCATCAAAGAGGAACACCTGGCCCGGTTGTTTGACCCCTTCTTTACCACCAAGGACCCCGGCCAGGGAACAGGTCTCGGACTCTCCATCTGCTATACACTGGTATCGGAACATGGTGGTGAAATCCAGGCCGAAAATATACAGGATGGTGTCTTGTTTAGGGTTAGCCTCCCCACGAAATGATGGCTACCTTATGGCTTGAACTTCAAATCGATCAGTTCCCCGTTACGGATATCAAACACCCATCCATGTACCCTGGGATATTTTCTGGTCCGGAAAGAGTCCCTTACCACCGGAATATCCGCTACATTTCGGCACTGAGCTTCCACATTGATCTCCACCAGCTTGTGGTAACGCTGCTCCTCATCAGGGATGTGTTTTAATTCCCCGCTATGCAGTTCGGCCACATTCCGGATGTGATCCAGCCAGGGATCCAGGGCTCCCCCCACCCTTGGTTCCATGGACGCCTTGATCCCCCCACACAGGTAATGTCCACAAACCACGATGTGCTTTACCTGCAATTGGGATACCGCAAATTCGATGACCGCCATGGCATTGGGGTCGGAGGGATGTACCAGGTTGGCGATGTTGCGATGTACAAACAGCTCTCCGGGCTTTGCTCCCGTCACTTCCTCAGCCGGTACACGACTATCACAGCATCCGATATAGAGGAATCTCGGATACTGGCCCTCCGACAGCTTTACAAAAAAATCCGGATCGGAAGCCTTTCTGCTGGCCACCCATTTCCTGTTGTAGTGGAAGAACTCGTCGTAAGTTTTCATAGGTCTGGCACCCCCCTTTATTGTGATGCAAACGCCGCCACCTCCTTCTTGGCTGCTTCCATATCTATCAGAAAATCTGCACTGGCATGAAGCCTGGCAACAGCAGCAGCACCCATCATACGGCCTGCCTCCACATCGCTGTGCCAGTGCACATTGCACACGTTGCGACTGATCCCAAACTGCTTTCCCCTTTCCAGGATCACATCTGCCTGATCCGGGAAAAGCTCGGTAAGAATCAGTGCCCAGGCCCATCCGATGGCAGTGTGTCCTGAAGGATAGGAGCCATGCTTCCGAAGATATTCCTCGTCCTCTGGAGAACAAGTAGGTTGTTCGTTGGTCATGAAAGGTCTTGCCCGCTTATAGTGGTTCTTGGCTGAATAGGTGGATAATCCTGCATCGGCCAGGGTCCTGTGC
>SPBY01000050.1 GCA_004525825.1 Bacteroidia bacterium | reverse complement strand
GAATAGGGGAGGGAGCTGATAGATCCGTGGTAGATCATGTTTAGCAGGAGGGTTTCTGTGGCATCGCTGCGGTGATGGCCAAGCGCCAGTTTGTTGCAGTTCAGTTCCCTGGTTATCTCGAATAGTTCCTTGCGCCGGTGCCAGGAGCAAACAAAGCAGGCTGCTTTGGAAGGGTCTTGTTCCAGGTCGGGTTTGATGGACCGGTAGTGGAGGGGCACATCAAGACTTTTACAGAACGAAGTGAGTTTCTTACGATCTATTTCATAACCAATCCCTGTGGCTTCAATATGTGCAGCACTTAAGGCGAAGTCAAATGGTACAGCCCTTTTCCTTTCAGCAAGCACCTCGAGAAGGATCATGGAATCTTTTCCCCCCGACAACCCCACCAGGATTTGATCACCCTCTTCAATCATCTGGTGGTCCCTCATGGTGGTCCCCAATTTTCGGCAGATCTTCTTGAATAGCTTCTCCGACTGGATTTGTTCCGGGGATTTCGCCATGCGGTCAGGATAAGATCACAAACTTACTGAAAAGAGAGCAGGCCGAAATGGGCGGGCAGGTGAAAATTGGGGTTGGACGTACGTACCGGCTCCCAGGAAAGGTAGTGTGGGTGATCAAGTTTGTCGCCACATTTATAGAAATTACCCTTTGCCTCCAATCCCGTTAGATCTTCAATCCTGTTGTAAATTAAAACGTTCACGGGAATCCTGACTTGTAGTCCCCACCTGGTCTTTCCCAGGATCCCTTCTATGGGTTCCTTTCCCAGGGATGGTATTGTTTCCACCTGACTCAGGACTGATTCCGGGAGATGTTCTCTGTGGTGGCGGTCCTTTCCATAAGCGCAAAGCACAGTACCTATGGCATTGAATTCAAAGTTGTAGTAGTGCTCCCCGTCTCCGCCTGGTGAGAAAAAGAACTCTACGCAGCTGTCTTCCCAAACCGGGGAGTTGAACTCTGTGTTGACCGCCCTTATCTGGGGTTCTTCAACGAGATATGACAGAAAGATATTTGTTCCGTCGTGACCTATGGTGAAAGTGACATTTATGTTTTTCGCATCCACCCAGTTCTGGTGTCCAATGGAATGAGCATCCGCAGGGGTTCTGCTTTTTTTAACAATCATGCCCGCCTATGAAAGTTTCTGAATGATGGCCCTGAGCTTATCCATTTTTTCTTCTCCGTCCCGGGTAAGTTTCAGCTGGGCCCGGGTTCTGACCAGGTTATGCTCCGGATCTTTGACCTTATAGTAAATATCACCATCCAGGTAATCGATCAGGAAACGCACGGCTTGCATATACGGGAAGAGCAGTCCTGCATAGACCAGAGAATCCTACTCGGTATCCGAAAGGATCTCCCTGGTGGAGTCCAGGAAACCGGAAGCGAAAGCCTCATAGAGTTCCAGGTCCATGCTGACCCTGTCCAGGTCAGGGTCATCCTCTTCCCCGGTATTGGTCAGGGTCCTGATTCCATCTCCGAAATCGGAAGTCACCCAACCAGGTTGAATTGTATCCAGGTCGATGACACACAGGCCTTTCTTGTGTTTATCAAACAAGACATTGCTAATCTTGGTGTCATTATGGGTCACCCGAAGGGGTATCTCCCCTTTTTCTCCAAGCTCATGTATGGTAAGCATCATTTTGGAGCGCGATTCCACGTAGTCGATTTCCTTTTTCACCTCTTTCAGTCGACCTGCTGCATCCTTGCGAATGCTTTCCTCCAGCTGTGTAAGCCTCCATTTCATATTGTGAAAATCCGGAATTACGGTTCCCACTTCCCCTGCGGGGAGGTCGTTCAGCATTGCACTAAATGCACCGAAAGTACGTGCTCCTTCATAAGCGATGGCCGGATCGGTGGTACTGTCGAATACCAGGTGGTCCTCAATAAAACGAAGGACCCTCCAGTAATTGCCTTCCGGGTCCTTAAAATAGGACTTTCCATCAGTGGCCGGGATAATCGTCAGGCTGCGCCTTTCCATCTCTTTCGGAAAGTCCTTTTTGATTTTGGCTTTGACATGATCCGTGACCAGCACCATGTTTTGCATCAAAAGCTCCACATCCTTAAAAACAAAATGATTGACCCTTTGCAGAAGGTAATCAGGCTGCCCCTTTGTGCTGTTTAGCATGCGGTAGCTGTCATTGATGTGCCCTCCACCATGGGTTTGCACCTTCGCAATGGTACCATTCGTGGCAAAACGGCCGGCAATTTCTTCAACAGTCATAGCTTCTAATCCATTTGAGAGATACAGAGCGCAGCAGCGCCATAGAGTCCGGCATTATCCAGTTCGGCCCGCACCAGCTCCACCTTGTTGCTGATCATTGGCACCAGGAATTTGTTCACTTCCTCACGAAGGGGTTTTTCCAGCAGGTCCCAGGAATTTGCCACTGAACCACCGATCACAAAGGCCTCGGGAGCCAGGACGTACATCACAATTCTTAATAGCTCACCGATGTTGCGGGCCAGCTCATCAAACACGGCCAGGGCCTCCTGGTCGCCTGCCTTGGCTTTTTTGTAAAGTTCAGTACCGGTGGTCTTGTATTTGTTTTTAAAGAGAGCGGCACTACATATATCCTCCGAGATTCCTCCGTGGAAGGGAACACACCCCAGTTCACCGGCTCCACCCATCAGCCCGGTATGGATCTTCCGGTCGAGGATGATTCCCCCACCCAGTCCGGTTCCCAGGGTAACGCCAACCAGGTTCTTGTACTTTTTTCCGGCCCCGTAATAGGTTTCTCCCAGGGCAAAACAATTGGCATCGTTATTCTGGAAAGTGGGTAGGTTAAATTTCTTCACAACGGCCTGTTTCACGGAAAAACCATTAAACGAAGGGATATTATTGATCTGCAGGATCTCCCCCGATTCAACATTCATAAAACCAGGCATTCCTATTCCAATACCAACCACCTCGTTGGTAAGGACCTCATCAATGGCTTCGAAAAGTGAATTCATGATCTCTTCGGCCGGCCGCTCGGCCCCTGTAGGTACCTCGGCACGTTCGAGAAGTTCGCTTTCAGAGAACCGGGCAGCTACAATGGATGTACCGCCGATATCAACACCTACATACAGTTTGCTCATGGCTTCTTAGTTCTGATTTTATGCCCTGATGCGGCAAAATAAAGGATGAATAAATAGCAGGGAACCATGACCCAGTAGGCAGTCTGGTAGTTGGCTACAACTGCCACCTCGGTGGTCTTTACTGCATCCACTATGGTTCCGAAAAGCAGAGGAACCACTGCTCCACCTACGATGGCCATTACCAGCAAGGATGCTCCAGCCTTAGTGAATTTACCCAGGTCCTTCATGGCCAGGGGCCAGATGGCGGGCCACATCAGCGAGTTGGAAAAACTGGCGAACAGCAGGGCATAGAATGCGTATTGTGCCGGCAGGTAGATCAAGAGAAGCGATGAACCAATCCCCAGGATGGTAAACGCAATAAGTGCTTTTTGCTGAGAAACAAAGCGTGGAATGGCGATCACTCCGAAAATATATCCGGCCACAAGACCGATGGTTACAAATTTGGAATAGTTTTGCAGGTTGGGCACATCTCCGAAGGTGGCCTTGGCAAAATCGATGATGGAGGCCATGGGAAGTGTTTCAATACCCACGTATACAAAAAGAGCAAATACCCCCATCAGCAGGTGCGGGAATTGTAGAACGCTGGTTTTACCAGCTGCATAGGACGATTCGGCTGCTTCATCCTCATCTTCTCCTTCAGCCTTCACTTCGGGTAGCGGAGCGAAATAGACAAAAATACCCAGGATCACCATGATGCCGGTAACTATATAGAAAGGCATGATGATATCATTCACTTTCACATCGGCCAGATCGATGAACAAACCCAGGAACAGGGGAGCCATCCACCAGGCCATTTTGTTCATGATGCCCATGAGGCTCATGCGGACTGCCGCCGTGTTTTCTGGTCCTATGATAGTAATGTAGGGATTGACTGCTCCTTGCAGCACGGTGTTACCAATTCCTCCCACAAAGAGGGCCACAAGGAACAGTGGGAAACTGACTGCCTTGGAGGAGGGAACAAAGAGCCACATGCCCAGAGCCATGATAAAGAAAGCGACCATCATGGCCTTGCGGTATCCGATTTTCTTGATCACCCATCCGGTAGGACGGCCAAAAATCACAAACGCAGAGAAAATGGCAGCAGTAACCAGGTAAGATTGTCCGGTGGTCAGGTTAAATGCAGACCGAAGTGCAGGGGTCAGGAAACCACTGATACCTACTCCGAAACCGATCATAAAGAAGACAATACCTACAATCATCAAAGGTACTGCCGGTCCGACTTTATACTTGGAAGATTTGCTCATTGCGGGAGAATTTAGAAGTTTAGTTGCTTATGGTATGGCCGTAAATTTAATCTTTTCTTGATAATCTCAAATAAATTAAACAGCATATCGACTATTGGAAAGCTTGCCTTGGATAAGTACATTTACCAATCCTTAGTTTTACATTAAATTTTGATGGTATGCGTGCGACACTTTTGATCCTTGCAGCAGGTATAGGAAGCCGCTACGGGGGAATGAAACAGGTTGATCCTTTCGGCCCTTCAGGAGAAACTATTACAGACTACTCCATTTATGATGCCCTTCGTGCCGGATTTGAGCGCTTTGTTTTTGTGATTTCTCCGAAAATGGAGGAAGAGTTCAAAACCTCTTATGTGCATAAGTTTCCTTCACATCTGGAGGTAGATTACGTTATCCAGTCCATCGATGACCTGCCGGAGGGTTTTTCGCTACCCGCCGGCCGGATGAAACCCTGGGGTACCGCTCATGCTGTGCTAATGGCCAAAGACGCCATCAGGGAGCCCTTTGCTGTGATCAACGCGGATGATTACTATGGCAGGAAATCCTACAAGATCATGCATCATTTTCTTGCACAGGTGGCCAAAACTGGCCAGGGCCATTACTGCATGGTGGGTTTTGAATTGCAGAAAACTGTTTCGGAACACGGTTCTGTGGCCCGTGGTGTTTGTCAGGTCGATAAGCAGGGTTACCTGGAAGGCATGGTGGAACGCACAAAAGTATTTCTACAGGATGGAAGCATTGTGTATGAGGAGGAAAACGGAGCGATCCATCCCCTGGATCCCATGTCGGCTGTTTCCATGAACCTTTTCGGATTTACCCCGGATTTCTTCCCCCATATTGAAGATAATTTCAAGCGCTTCCTGAGAGAAAATTTTGAGAATCCCAAAGCTGAACTATACATTCCTTACGTGGTGGATAAGCTGATCAATGCCGGCTTATCAAAGATGTCAGTACTGCATACTCCGGAATCATGGTTCGGGGTTACCTATCAGGAGGATAAACCCAAAGTGCTGGCAGCCATCCGAAAACTGGTGGATGATGGTACCTACCCCGAATCTCTCTGGGGATAAAAATAAATTACAATGCAAAGAAGAGAATTTATCAGGGCAGGTATGATGGCCGGAGCAGCTGCTGCTCTGCCCTTTCCTGTATTTGGAAAAAGTGCCGGAGAAAAGGCACGAATTGGTTTTATCGGAGTGGGACTGCGTGGCAGGAATCACCTGAACAATCTGCTTCAGCGCGAGGACGTGATTGTCCCGGCCATCTGTGATCTGGATCCACGTGCCCTGGAGGAAACGCAAGCATTGATTAAGAAGGGGGGACAGCAAAAAGCTGAAGAATATAGCGGGGATGAGTATGCCTACCGCGAAATGTTACAACGCACCGACCTGGAAGGGGTGATCATTTGTACCCCGTGGTTGTGGCATACCCGAATGTCGGTCGATGCCATGCGTGCAGGTAAATATGCAGGAGTGGAGGTTTCGGCCGCCAATACCCTGGAGGAGTGCTGGGATCTGGTCACTACCTACGAGGAGACCGGGGTGCCGGTCATGATCATGGAGAATGTATGTTACCGGAGAGATGTGATGGCTGTGCTTCAGATGGTCCGCGAGGGTCTTTTTGGGGAATTGCTCCATGCCCGTTGTGGTTATCAGCACGATCTTCGCGGAGTGAAATTTAATGATGGTATCACAGCCTACGGCGAGGGTGTGGAGTTCGGAGATAAGGGGATTTCAGAATCAGCCTGGCGTACCCAACACTCCCTCTACCGAAACGGCGATGTCTATCCTACCCACGGGGTGGGACCGGTGGCCACCATGTTTAATATCAACCGGGGAAACAGGTTTTCTTCCCTCACTTCCAGTGCTACCAAAGCCATCGGTTTGAACCGCTACATTGTGAATCATCCCAAAGGGGGACCCAATCATCCCAACGCCTCCCTTAAATGGAAGCAGGGAGATGTAATCACCTCCACCATTGAGACCACCAATGGGGAGACCATCATTGTGACCCACGACTGCAATTCACCCCGTCCCTATTCACTTGGTTTCAGGGTTCAGGGAGCTACCGGGCTCACGGAGTTCGATGACCATATGAAGAGAATCTACGTGGAAGGAGAAAGCCCGGAACACGAATGGGAGGACATGGATACCTACCTGGAGAAGTACGATCATCCTTTGTGGCAAAAGTATGGGGAGTATGCACTGGACAGTGGTCACGGGGGAATGGATTTCTTCGTCGACAATGCCTTTGTGGAAATCGTCAAGCGGAAGCTGGAAGCACCCATGGATGCCTATGATGCAGCTGCCTGGTCTGCCATTACACCCCTTTCTGAACTCTCTATCGTGAACAACGGAGAGCCGCAGGATTTCCCCGATTTCACCAGGGGAAGGTGGATGAACCGGAAGCCGGTATTTGCACTGGGAGACGATTTCTAAGGAGTGGAAATGGGCCATTCCAGGATCAAGACTTCGGTGCTTGCAATCATCTCGTGTTTGTTATGGTCCACTGCCTTTGCAGGGGTGAAGATCGGATTGGAGTATGCCACTCCCCTGCAATTTGCGGGCACCCGCTTTTTAATTGCCGGCTTGTTGGTTTTACCACTGGCTTACAGAATTAATCCCCGCTATTTCAGGATCGTCAGGAACAACCTGAAGATGATCCTGCTTTTTGCATTTCTCCAGACCTTCCTCCAGTATACCATGTTTTATACAGGGATCAATATGATCCCAGGTGCGGTAGCAGCCATTGTCATTGGCTCTCAGCCTTTTTTCATTGCTCTGGTAGCAAATTTCATCATGCCGGGCGACCGGATGACCCTGAGAAAGACTCTGGTGATACTGTTTGGAATCTTGGGTGTGGTACTGGTGAGCCTGGGGAAGGACCCCCAGTCTGTAACCGGACATGTGGCCCTGGCAGGCGTGTTGCTTATGCTTGGGATCAATGTGCTTTCTGGGTTTACAAATGTAATTGTGGCCAGGGAGAAAAAGATGATCCCACCTCTGGTCATAAGCTCGGCCTCCATGATCATTGGAGGGGCGGGACTCTATCTATTTTCTCTTCCCCTGGAGGGATTTCATTTTGGTGCCAGGCCCCCGGTCTATTTCCTGAGCCTAGCCTGGTTGAGTCTTTTGTCGGCAGTAGCCATATCCATCTGGATCACTCTGTTGAAACGACCCGGGATTGTGGTTTCTGATCTGAATCTTTGGAAATTTCTAATCCCTCTTTTTGGGGCTGTTTTGAGCTGGATATTGCTGCCCGGCGAGTACCCTCAGGTGTTTACCATTGTGGGGATGATTATTATTAGCTCTGCACTTGTAATCTCGAACCTGGTTCAGAGAAAAAATCGCTCTTTCATTCAAGAAAAAGCATAACTTTATCTGGTCGATCTGCCATGAGAATTCAGACAGTTACATATCTGTTTGTGATAGTTTTTTTTTCGCTATCCAAGCTGTATGCCCAACAGGTTCCTGTGGCAGTGAAGGGAGTAATAGACCTCACAGAATACGATTTCAACACCCACGGCCCCCTGGAGATCAGAGGCGAATATGAGTTTTACTGGAACCAGATGTTAAATCCCGCCGACAACAAAATCTCAGGCGAAATGATTTACATGCAGGTGCCGGGATCGTGGTACAAACTGAAGGACGAGTATCCCCAGTTGAGCCGACACGGCTTTGCCACTTACAGGCTTAAGCTTCTGTTGCCGGCCGGAATGACCGACATTGCCCTGAAGGTCGAGGATGTCTATTCAGCTTCGGGCTACTTTCTGAATGGGAAGGCCTTTGATTACCTGGGATTTCCCGGCGTCAACAAGTTCCAGACAGTAACCCGGTATAGCAGGCCGGTCATGACCGGATCGGTAAATACTCAGGAGGTGGAGCTTCTGATCAAAGTCTCGAATTTCGATTCGCGGCTCAGTGGCATTGTGGGTGGAATTACCATTGGAACCGCGACCCAGGTGGAAGAAGAGCGAACCCGGGAGCTGTTTAGGGGACATTTCCTGATCGGAGCCTTCCTGATCATTGGTATCTATTTCCTGGGCTTGTATCTTATACGGACCGAGCATTACAGGCTCTATTTCTCCATCATTTGCTTCCTGATGGTCTTGAGAGTGGCCATGCTCATGGAACTGCCGGTCATTGACCACCTGAATTTCAACGGGCTTACGACAACCAGGCTGAATTATCTGAATGTTTATTTTTTTGCACCTTTCTTCACATTGATGATCCGTTCAATATTTCCCCTGGAGTTTCCGAAGTGGGTTTTCCGGATAATCATATGGATCTCAGTGGTATTTATCGCCGTAGTGATTGTGTCGCCCATCAGTCTCTTTTCTTTTTCGCTTCCTTATTTCTTTGGATTCTTCCTCCTGGTCAGTCTGGTATTCCTGTATGTGATCATGATGGCCTGGGTCCGGGGAAGGAGTCATGCCCCTTCCTTCACATTGGGATTGCTTATACTGTTTGCAGGAACACTGAACGACATGCTGAATGAGATCGATGTCATCGATACCACCTATGTGGTGCATTATACCATGTTTATCTACCTGCTTGTATATGCTTATATTTTTGCTGATAAATCTAACACCCTGCAGAAGAAGTCGCAGAAGCTGGCCGATGAGGTGAACGAGGTGAAAAACCACCTGGAGGATCTGGTGGAAGAAAGAACCACCGAGCTGCAGTCGGTATCGCGCGAACTGGAGCGTCAAAAGAAAAAACTGGAGTCCACCAACAAGGACCTGGTGGAATCCATGAATGCCAGGAACAGGTTATTTGCCATCATTGGTCACGATGTGAGGGCCCCCATAGGGTATAACCTCCAGGCCCTGGAGATGCTCATCTCGAACCCCGGGATCCCTGCCAAAGAGCGTAACGAATTGCTCAAAATGATGGCCAGCGCATCTGAAGTAACCTACAACCTGCTGGATAACCTGCTGGTTTGGGGCAGGTCGCAGACAGGTAAGCTTAAGGCTACTCCGGTTAGGGTGCAACTGATGGAGTTGATTCACGAAAGTCTCGAATTAATCAACATCGGACTCAAGGAGAAGCATCTGAAGGTGGAGTTGGACGTGGACGAGGACCACTACCTGGAAGCTGACAGGGACCAGCTATATATTGTTATCAGAAACCTGGTCAGCAATGCCATGAAATTTACTCCCGAAAAAGGAAGCATCCATATTGCATCAAGGAAACAGCAGGGCCAGATTATCATTTCCATAAGCGATACAGGGATCGGTATCCCCGAGACGATTCTCGAGAAATTGCTGGATGCACGCTCTCATGTCTCCACCAACGGCACCAGGGGAGAAAAGGGTTCCGGACTGGGACTCAAGATTTCTCACGAGATCGTGGAGGTTAACAACGGATGGATGAATATTGAAAGTGAGTCAAAAAAAGGCACAACCATCACCATTGGGATCAAGGCATCAAAGAAATAAACATATTATGAAATCAATTTGGGTGGGAACGGGTGTTCTCTTGACTTGTTTACTGTCTGTATCGTGCGACCGGAACGAACATCGTCCTTCCATTTCGGAACAGGAATTTGAGGTTTATGAATCAGGTTGGTTCTCAATATGGGAGCCCACCATCAAAGCTTCAGATGCTGACTGGGATCAACATCTTACCTTTGAGATTATCGATGGCAATACGGAAGGGATCTTTTTAGTGAATCCATATACGGGGCTCCTTTCTCTGAATAAGCCTGAATTGTTGGATTATGAAACTGTTACGCAACATTTTTTCAAGGTGGCCGTATCGGACAACCATGAGAGGAATCCCCTGGAGTCCTCAGCTATGATCCGCATCAATGTATTGAATGATATCGAGTTAACCGATCAGCTGGTCGCATACTATCCATTTGATGGTGATGCCACCGATAAGTCGGGGAAACAACATCATGGTGAGGTGAATGGAGCCCTGTTGCACGACGACCGCGATGGACAAAATGAATCAACTTATTTTTTTGATGGGACTGACGATTACCTTGACATCCCGGACCACGATGACTTCTCTTTTTCCCGTGGAGATTTTTCCATTTCCTTCTGGGTGCAGCCCCTTACTCACAATCCTACCTCGTATATTCTCAGTAAAGGGGGAGGGGATCAGAACCGGGAATATGCCCTGGGAATTGACTCCGATTCGCTGTTTTTTATCAGCGTGTACAACCGAGGCAGTTCTACGAACGAATATCGAACCACTAGCACCACCCGGGTGAATTACTCAGACTGGTATCATGTGAGAGGAAGCTGGGATGGTTATATGCTATCCATCTTTGTCAATGGAAAGCGTGAAAGCAGTCAGGCCTGCAATGCCGTTGTGGGCAACTATAGTTCAGATCTGTTCATCGGGACCTTAGACGGCGAAGGTCATGAGGCCTCCCTGCACGGAGTGTTAGATGAACTGTACATCCACGGAAGGATTCTCATGGACCATGAGTTCCCACGCTTATATCCAGAATTATAACAATAGGGGATTATACAAATTTTACCGCGGTTCCATATGCCAGGATCTCGGCAACACCCTGCTTCACTGCACTTGTTGTGTACCTCAGGTTGACCACGGCATCGGCATTGAGATCAATAGCCTCCTGCATCAAGCGTTTGGTGGCCAGGGCCCTGGCTTCGTTGAGCATTTCTGAATAACCCCTGAGTTCTCCGCCCACGATCGATTTTAGCGCGTTCCCAATGTCCTTTCCCAGGTGCTTTGACTGGATCATTGTACCTTTTACCAGGCCGATCAATTCATATTTCTGACCGGGGATGTTTTCGGTATTGTAGAGGGGAACCATCTTTTCCATTTTCCAAGAATTTTGTGTTTAATTTACTAAATTTAGCGGCATGAGAGCAATCACCATTAAATCTGTAGAG
>SPBY01000308.1 GCA_004525825.1 Bacteroidia bacterium | reverse complement strand
CCCTCGCTGGTACCTATCAGGAGCTCCCGGCTTTCCGGGTCTGTAAACAGGGCCATATAGTCCTCAGCGGGCAAGCCTTTGTCTGAGCCAATCCTTTGGATTTGGCTCCCACTGGCCTCTGACAGATTCAGGCGAAGCAAATCTGATCGCGTGGAGATCCATACGAAAGCATATTTGTCGATGCACATCTGATTTGCCTCCCTGTTCAATTTCACCTTGAGGATCTCCTTCCACTGGCCATTTTGGTATAAGAAGCCTGAGAGATCGAATTCGCCTCCATAAAACAATGCGGGATTGTCCGGGTTGCTTAGCAGCTTTTGTCCGGCCACCTCCAAGGTACTTAGCTCCAAATTTTGGTCAATCACGTAGGTTCGGTCATCGCCGATGGCCAGCAAGAACTCAAGCCCAGGCTGCGGTTTCAGGACCTCCAGGTCATAAATCGCCCCCCGGATGCCCCGGACAGGTCTGAATCCGGACCTTTCCACATTGTCTGATCTGCGTTGGAGTCCGCCCATGGTCGACACATACTGCTGTCCCTGAAATTCAGTGATATCTGTGATAAGTTCGCCTGTGTTCCTTCCACCCACTTCCATTCTGCCCCGTCCCACAGATATCGATCTGAAGGGACTGTTGATATCCACCCTGCTTACGCCCTTCCAATGGGCTATCCAAACCGAGTTGGAACCTCGGTGTGGGGGGGGGATATATATGTAAGCCATGGTATTATCAATCAAACCTTCCCTCTCGGAGAAAACTTCCCGAAGGCTTCCTTGCCGGTCCAGAACGAACAATCCCTCGTAAAGGGTGCCAACATAGAGGATATTCGACCGGATTTGAAGATTCACCACCATGGCTGTTCCCAGATCCTCCTTAAGCGCAGGGCTCACAAAGGTGCTGTCTATCGTCCCGTCTTCCAGGTCCAGAAGATATAGTCCATTGTTTAATGTAGCTACCAGAAGCTGCGTGGAATCCAAAGGGACCAGGCCTGAAATACTAAGCCCTTTGAAAAACCCTCCGCCCGGGACTTTGGTAAATGAATCACCTTTATACTTCATCAGTCCGCTTCCATAGTCTCCCAAGTACAATTCTTGATCGATGAAAAAGGAGAAAAAGGCATTATCTGTGGTTTCAATGATGGAAACAGAAGCGGTGGCCGGATCGAACACAAAAATGGCTTCCATTCCACAGAAATAGACTTTGTTTTCCTGGAAGTAAGTCTTCCAGATGTCCACGTCGGGGAACAGACTCTCCGTAGTGGAATCCATTAGCGACCTGAAATGCAGCCTACCCCTTGAGTCGGGCTCCAGTCTGCCGAAATCCCCTTCCAGACCTGCATATACAAGGCCGTCTTCTCCTGCGACCAGCGACCTGACCGCTGCGTTGCCGGGAGTAGGGAGGGTCCGCCAGGTGCTGCCATCGTACTCCAGGATCCCGTTGTTTTGATTCCCCACATAGATCACCCCGCGAAAATCCTGTGTAATGCACCAGTTCTGTTCTCCACCCCCTGTTTCAGAGAAGTGGTAGTTCTGGATCCGGGGAAGACCGTAGGGATTGGGCTGGGCATGAAGGAAGGGGATCAGCAGGCTGAAAAAAATATAAAGCAGTGATATCCTCTTGTGTGGCATAGGGAGCTTCAATGGCATCCAATTTAACACATCTGCAACAAACCTGAAGGTATTCTGCTGGGAAATGCACTTTTTATTGGATCGGGTACAGTTTTAAAAGAGACCGGGGACACGATCCAAACTGACCCTGTCCCCGGTGTTGTATACTGTTTAAAACCTGATCTGCCGTTTAGCTGGCCAGTAGCACTTTGGCGTAGTCTGCGCATTTCTTGGTTTCTGCCGCTGCATCGGAATCTTCCGGAATATCGTATTCCAGCTCAATGTCGCAATAAATGTTCCACTGATTGTCCTGGATCAGCTTCAGGATATCTCCCAGAGGAGTATCTCCCTCGCCCCAATTGGCATTGGTGTCAGCAGGATCGGCATCTTTTCCGGTCTTGTCCTTCAGGTGAATGCTGTAGATGCGGTCGTGCAGCTTTTCAATCAGTCCGTTGGGATGTAAACCGGTGGCTCCGAAATAGTGACCCACGTCAAAATTCAACATGTTGGCAGGAGAGTAAGCCAGGAACTCTTCGAAGTTGAATGTCGAATCGCCGGGCTGACCGTGGTTGTGGAATACTGCATACATTTCGTGCTTTTCGGCAAAAGGTCCCAGTCGCTTGGCGGCATCGGTTCCAATTTCATTGGTTACCCCCATGGCTCCCAAAAGCTTGGCCGATTCAAAAGCATAGTCGATTTCGGCATCGCTCCAGTCGGCAGGGGAAAATTTTACCGTGTGAATGTGAATCCCTGCTTCGTCGAATAGGGCTTTCAGCTCTTTATATTTTTCAGGGGAGGCCTCGTTAATGCGCCATTCACTCATCACTTCGCCGTGGGCTACCATCTTCTGACGGAATTCGGCCCTCTCTTCCTCACTCATTTCCCTGAAGTTGGAGGGAAAAGCAGGTCCTGCAGGTGCACCGACATATTCCTCGGCTACATTGCCCATAAGTTCCAGGGAGTTGATCCCGGCTTGCTGACAATACTTGATAATGTCTGCCGGAGCGCTGGGCATGCTTCGCCAGCTGTAGGTAATTGCACCGATCTGGACACCTTTGTACTCTTCTTTGGCTTTGGTCTTGGATCCGGTGCCCGAACACCCGGTCATTATTAAGGCAAGTACCATTGCAGCCATCATTACGGCCACAGTACTCCTGAGCATCATTCTTTTCATAGTTAAGTGATTTTTTGGGATAAATATAACGTTTGTCGCTTATAAACGACATTTCGTCACTCAATATTGTTCATTGGCCACATTCAGACCTTTTTCTTTCTCTGATTGATATAGAGGAAAGTAAAAGCAATGGTCAGCACCACTGTCAGGATAATTACAAACTGCAGGGTCTTGGATCCGGCCGCCAGGCTGTCGCCCATTTGTTCGAATTTCAGGTCATAGATTTTCCCGATGAGGGGCTGGGCAATCCCCCCCCCGAAGAAACCGATCCCGCCCATGATGGCCAGTCCCAGGGCCCCGCTTTTGGGGATGTTCTCATTCACAAAGCCGAGCATGGTGGGCCAGAAGTAAGTGATCCCGATGGCAAATACGGCTGCAGCGCCAAAGCTCCACAGTCCACCGGAGATGCTGAGCAGGTAGAGACCTATTCCTGAAAAAATGGCCGATCCAAGCAGCACCCCGCTGGGTGAGAGCCGGTGTACGATAGGTCCTGCCACGGAACGTCCCAGGGCCATGATCCCGGAAATCCAGACCAACAGCAGTATGGAGTTGATTCCTTCCATTTCCATCACATTTTCCAGAAGGGCCGTCATCCATTGATTGGATCCCAGTTCTGTAGCTGCAGTAAGCAACATGCAGGCAGCCATAAAAAGAAACAGGGGAGAAACACAGGCCTTCAGCATGTCTTTGTAGGTAAACCCGGCAGTGACACGTTCCGTTTGCGGCAAGGTAGCCCTAAGGAACATGATTCCATAAGCCAGGGTGGGTATCAGCATAGCTGCCATCTGAATGCGCCATCCGTAACCAAGGGCCTTCAGCCCGAAGACCATCAATCCGCCTAACACAATTCCTCCCGGGAACCACACATGGAACTTGTTTAACATGCGGGTTTTATCCTTGGGGTACATGGCCGTAATCAAGGGATTTGCGGCGGCTTCCACACTGCCATTGGCCACTCCGATAATCAGGGTGGAAATGAAGAGGCTCCAGAAGCCTCCGGCAAAAATGGTGAGAAGAATTCCAGCTACATGACCGGCGAAGGCCACATAGATGACTCTTTTCATTCCAATCAGATCCACGATGGGACCAATGAGTACCATGGCCAGGGTAAATCCCCAGAAGGCAGTACCTACTATCCAGCCCACCTGTTGAGCGGTCAGACTGAATTCGGCCCGCCAGGGTTCGATCATTCCGGCACGGGTGGCAAAGGTAAATGCGGTCACGACCAAAGCGGTGCAACTCGCGTTGAAGAGCAGCGATTTCTTAATGTTTTCCATGTGGGTAGTTTTAGGAGGTTCGAGTTAGCACCCCCAATATAGCAACTTCATTGAAAAAAACAGCTCTACTCCACCACAAGCTTGATCTCGGGATGGCTATCTGGCGAGGTAAAAGCGTTGAGCACCCGGAAGTGCAACTCAAAGGAATCCAGCGTTTCCACCGTTTTCACCTCGATAGTGGTCGCCTGGTGTGCTTTCAGGACAAAGACCTTTGCCTGGTTGTGCAGCCTGTATTCAGACAGATTTTCCAGGATGTAGTCGGCATCGCTATGGTTGTGGATCACTACACTGGGTACAGGCCCCTTGCCGGCCCTGCTTAGCTCGAGCGATTGTTCCACCAGGGGAGAGAGGTAGAGGGCATCCCCCACCAGGGTATTCTCAAACCAGACGGCTGTCCTGCGCTCTTCCATGGCCTTTTGCATGGCAGCGACAGACTTTTCAGTGGCAAAAACCAGGGTCACCGGTCGATGTTCGCCTTTGGATATGTCGTATCCCCAGTCAATGGGTCCATGCACATCCGAGTTCCCTAAAATGGCCAGATGATGCTCTTGGGCAATCTCCAGGGCTTCGTCGGAATATGTAACATCGTTGTAGATCTCTATGCCTGCAAACAATCCTTCGGACAGTAGCTTCTTATGCATGTCGGTGAGTTCCGCTACTCCATTGGGCTTCTGTGCGGTCCAGTGGGGATGGTTCCAGAATACCAGGGCTCCCTGGTTTTTGGCTTCACGGAACACCTCCAGCACATCTTTCTGGTTCAGTTTATTGGCATCTTTCACAAATAGGGCATTGAAATGACCGGT
>SPBY01000156.1 GCA_004525825.1 Bacteroidia bacterium | reverse complement strand
TTTCCTCCTCCGAAAATGCTCTTCTGTGCATCGTTAAACATCTGCTCCAGCCTCTGGTTAAAAAGATCCTGCCCCACTGCTTCCATAAGTCCTGCAATGTCATGGGGGACGTACCAGGTATACTGAAAGGCATTGCCCTCCTGGAATCCTCTCCATCCCTCCAGGGGATCAAAATCCTCCACAAAGGTCCCATCGGGATGCCTGGGACGAATAAAGCGGGTTTCCGGGTCAAACAGGTTTCTCCAGTACCCGGACTGCTGCATAAGTTTCCTGTAATCCTCTTCTTGTCCGAGACCTTTGGCCATCTGTGCCACGGCAAAAGAACTAAAACAGTATTCCAGGGTATGGGAAGCCCCGAAATTAAAGACCCAGCCATTGGACAGGGTGGTATCCCAGAAGGGAACATAATCCAGTTTATTGAACCAGTGCATATCGTACTTGCCATTCCCCAGGTTGCGTCCACTGGCCTGTGTTTCGTTTTTCAGGGCCGCCTCATATCCTTTTTCCAGGTCAAATCCCCGAATCCCGCAATTGTAGGCAGCAGCAAGCAGCAGGCCCTGGAAATTGGTCTGGACACCGTTGGTAAAGACACCCGCTGCCACGCCGTCATGCAGCCAGCCGGTCTCCCCGTAGAAATCGATATTCGACTGCAGGTACTGGACCAGGTAGTCGGGGTAGACCAGTGCCCACAGCTGACCCAGGTTCCAGAATCCTCCCCAGATGCCATCCGTATTATAGTGCTTATACTTCGGACGACCCTTTTGGTCCAGCGGTATCTGTCCGCATCCACCATCGTTCCTGACATATTGCCCGTTCACATCGCTTGCCAGTCCGCGTCCCAGGAGGGCATGGTAGAGTCCGGTATAGAACTTGGTGATGTCATCCCTGTTATTGCCTTCCACCCGGATACGTCCAAGCATCTCGTTCCATTCGCTCGTGGCTTCCCTGCGCACCTGGTCAAAGCTTAGCCCCTTAGATTCGGTATCCAGGTTCAATCGGGCATTTTACACATTGGTGTAGGAGAGGCCCACCTGCATCTCCACCACCTCCCCTTCGGTAGTGGAGAAAAGCAGATAAAGCCCGTTCCCGACTCCCCGGGTAAAGGTGGAATCTGCCTTCAGCAGGGAATCACAGAATATGCCCACCTGTTCCGGCTCTTTGTCCAGTCGGGCCACAAAAAACATTTTTACCCGGTTTCCGGGATCGCAGAACTTTGCATACTCGGGGTATGTTTCCACGAAACCCTCCACCTCCTTTTCACTTACCACTTGCGCAAAGGCCTCTGTAACATCGCTGCTTTCACCCTGTTTATGGCCTATATCGAAGAGGATGCCCGAACTAGGCGATTCGGGAAATGTATAACGGTGAAAACCAACACGTTCCGTGGCTGTTATTTCCACTTTCACCTGGTAGTCCTTCAGAAGTACTGAATAATAACCCGGTTCTGAGTGCTCATCCGGTTTTTCAAAGCGGGAGCGGTAGCCTTCATCCGGATAAGCCAGGGATCCGGGGGTGGGTTTGGGATCACCTGTAAAGGGCATCACCACCACTCCCCCGATCTGGAATTCATGGAAATGCCCAAATCCCTCAATGGAGCCATGACGGTCGTCGTATCCCCCGGGCAACCAGCTTCCCAGGCTTTCATAGGCGTTGGTATGGGGAGCCAGTTTGGCCATGCCAAAGGGCAGGGAAGCAGGTGTATAGAAAAACCAGCGTCCGTGAACAGACCCAATCTGGGGATCCACATACTGAACTGCATCGAATGCTTCATTACCAGCCTCTGGCTGGCAGGAAATGAACAGGGACAGCAAAGCCAGAAGGCAGACTATTCTCATGATCATGTTTTGTATTTCCTGACCCGTTCCATGATCCGGTTCACCTCATCCACGCTTTTGGTGGATTTCACCACATAGAAGACCCCGCCGGGAAGGCTGTTCTTGTTTAAATGACGCTCGAAGGCATCATCGTTCACCGACACCACCAGGGGCACATCCCCTACCAGTTTCTTCATCTCGGACAAGACATCAAAGGCGGGAGGATTGTCTTTTTCATCCAGCAAAAGGATGGCCTTTAATCCTTCCAGCCGGGAAACAGCATTTAAAAGATGCCTGCCATTGCTATGAATATGCATAACTCCTCCGTCGAAATGATTGAACATCCTCTGTACATTCTCTTCTCCCCATTCCTCATAATCCTCCACCGAGGTCATGTGAAAGGGATCTACACTCTCCGAAATCACCCTCCCGGGAACCCACTGTACCATGTTGCTGAAGGTTCCCCCGAGAAATGACGGGGTATTTTCAAAAAAAGCCTCCTGAACCCTGACATTGAGATCAAAAGCAAAATCAATGATCTGCCTGACCGTGTCCGGAACTTCGAAGAGACTGAGGTAGGTTTTGGTGGCACCCACCAGTTCAAACACAAAGTTCAGGGAATCGATCAGGATGAAATGGCTGATGCCAAAGGACTGCTCCGAAACCCTGGAAAAAATTTCCAACTGCTGCAGGTAATTGCGGTACCAGGGATGGCTTTCCTCAAAAGGCCGGAGCTGGAATTGGGTCAAATCTTCAAACATGGGTTTGACCATGGAGGAGATCCACCCTGTTCCGGGATCCTTCAGGAACTGAATCTCTCCTCCGATCAGGGCACCGTAAAGTCCCTGGTCAAACTCACTGAGGTAGGCCGAAGGAATCTGATCGTCCTCACACAACATCTTCTCCTTCAGCAGACTGTCCCAAAAACGGGCACGTTCGTGGGGATCCGGGTAGCTGGTATACCCTTCGGCATGATCTGCACGAAATTGTTCCATGGTCTTAGTTGGGATCTGAAAATCAGCATAGATCCTGTCCCCTGCCTTTCGTTCATAAAGTATCCTGAGCCTGTCTATCACATCGCTGGCACCATGTTTGTATGCGATACTTTCCATGGGAATTAAGAGTTAGCGGCATTGGGATTCGGGGCGACGGCATAGCGGTGGGTCGTCTCAATCATAGTTCTGATATTCTCTGAAGGAGTATCGGGCGGAATGGCACAGCCGGCATTGATCATCAGCCTGGGAGAGTCCCGGTAAATCTCCAGCAGCTCCAGGGTAAGCTGCTTCACCAGTTCGGGAGTTCCGAACTTGATCACCGCCGAGGGATCCAGGTTCCCGATCATAAGGGTGGAAGAGTGACAATGCTTGTATATCTTTTGGATATCAGTCAGGTAATCCAGCTCCAGGGCGTCGGCCCCGGTTTTTACCATGTCTTCCAGAATCAATTCCGTATTCCCGCAAATATGCAGTGTATAAGTCAAACCCAGGCGGTGGGCTTCATCCACCAATATCTTCTCATAAGGAAAAGCAAACTCCCGGTAGAACTCCGGGGGGATCATCTCAGGACCGGCTACGCTGTCGCCATTGGAAACCATATGGGCACCGGTGCCCGCCATCAGCCGGATAAACTGAATTCCTGCCTCGGTGGCATATTCCAGGAGCTGATGTACCTTTTCCGGCTCCATTAACAGATCAGTCATAAGCTCCTGCGATCCACGTATCATGCTGGCCAGGGAGAAGGGTGCCTGATCGCAGTTCCCCCGGATATATTTATCCTCCCCGAAATAATCCTTTACGATCCGGGTAATCTCCAGCCAGCGCTGGATCCCCTCATCCAAGGCCACATCCACCGGACTCAGATCCTGGATCTCCTCCAGGGAAGAGATCAGGCTGCCATGGGTGCGGGCAGGTTCATCATCCGGGTAGTCCACCGGCACCCCCAGTGAACCGGCCAGGATAGCCGTACTCACATCGATCAGCAAGCCATCTGTATCATATTTTTCAGTGAAATGGATAAAGGCCCTTGCTGCTGATTGCGGATTTTCCCCAAATTCTTTCATGCTGATCCCTTCTTCCCGGGCTGCCATCATAAAATTGTGGAGCATCACAGGACGCCTGTCGGTCCAAAGGCCCTCCAGTGCGGCCTGAACACGTTCTTTTCCAGTCATATTTTGAATTCTTGTTGGTACGGTCTGCTCTCCCGGCCTCATGCCCCCCTGGCTACCTATTTTTTCTTTCGATCTCTTCCAGGGTCATATTGCTGGTTTCAAACAGAAATTTACGGAATATGAAGAAACCTGCAAAGGTCATCACTGAAAAGAATGCAAAGCTGAAACCAATTCCTATGCCATCCCCAAAAGCACCAACCACCACAGGAAAGAGAAAGGTAATACTGCCATTGACGATCCAGACGGCGAACGAACCCATGGCCACTCCACGGGAGCGTATTCTGTTGGGGAAAACCTCAGCCAACAGAACGAATACCACGGCTCCCATGGATGCGGCAAATGAAGCCACAAAGCCAATGAGAAAGAAGAGCATCACGCCCCCCCCGAAGGGATCAAAGAGAAACTCAAGTGCGAACAATCCCAGGAAAAGAGCCATGCTCAACATGCCAGTCAACAGCATTTTCCTGCGACCAATGCGGTCGATATAGCGCATGGCCAGTATGGTGAAAACCAGGTTGACCAGTCCCAGGATAACGGTCTGCCCAATGGCCGAATCGGTGGAAAAACCTGAAGCCCGGAAGATATCCGTGGCATAGTACATCACAATGGCAATGCCGGTAAACTGGGCAAACATCCCAATGGTAATCCCGATGAGGGTGAATTTCAGGTTGGGCTTTCTGAAGAGCCGCTCCTGATTCTCCTGCTTTTCTGTCTCCAGTGATTTCCGGATCTCCGCCAGGATTTCCCCTGTATCCTCTTCCGGCATTAGCTCCTCGATGACCTTCTCCGCTTCCTCATGCTTTCCTATCTTTACGAGCCACCTGGGGCTCCTGGATACCCTGAAAAGCAATACCAGGAAAAGAAGAGCCGGCAGGCTTTCTGAGAGAAACATGAATCTCCAGTTATTGGGACCCGTATGGATCAGGAGGTAGTCCACAAAGAATGCCACCAGGATCCCAACCACAATGGCCAGTTGAAAAGAAACAATCAACCTGCCCCTGTGTGAGGCCGGTGCAATCTCCGATATATAGGTAGGGGAAAGTACCGAGGCCACACCTACTGCCAGTCCACCAATAAAGCGGGCCAGAATGAAAAGCTGAATATTGGTGGCCAGGCCGGTGCCTATAGCAGACAAAAGAAAGAGGATGGCAGATACCTTGAGCATATCCCGCCTGCCAAAGCGGTCCCCAGGCCTGCCAGCTCCGATGGCCCCCACAATACATCCAAGCAGGGCAGAACTTACAGCCCAGCCTGTCATCACGTCGTTCAGGCCGAAGTGGCCGGTAAAGAAGGGAAGTGCACCGTTGATGACCGCTGTGTCAAATCCATAAAGCAGTCCGCCTATGGCAGCCACAAGGGTATAAAGAAGGAGTTTTCTTTTCATCTGAATCGGTGAGCAGATGTAAAAATAGACTTCTTTTGACAAAACACAACTGGTTTTGGTTTCATACCACAGATTCTGATGAAAAGAAGATAAAGCCGCCTTTTTTTGCTATTTTCATGCACTATGAGCGCCAGAGCAAAAATTCCCTGGGAAGAACGACCGCAAGGATCCGCGGATGTGATCTGGCGCTATTCCAAGAACCCGATCATTCAACGCTATGAGATCCCTTCTTCCAACAGCATCTTCAATAGCGCCGTAGTTCCCTTCGGAAAGGGTTATGCGGGTGTATTCCGCTGTGACAATAAAGCGGTGCAAATGAACATCCATGCCGGGTTCAGCCAGGATGGCCTCCACTGGGAGATTGATCATCAGCCCATTGAGATGCAACCCGGAAATACAGGGATGATCGAATCTGATTATAAATATGATCCAAGGGTTACCTGGTTGGAGGACAGGTACTGGGTAACCTGGTGCAATGGCTATCACGGTCCGACCATTGGGATTGCCTATACTTTTAATTTCAAGGAATTCTTTCAGTGTGAAAATGCCTTTCTTCCCTTCAACCGGAACGGAGTCCTTTTTCCCGAGCGTATTGGCGGTAAATATGCCATGCTGAGCCGTCCCAGCGATAACGGACATACCCCATTTGGGGACATTTACATCAGTTTCAGTCCCGACATGAAATACTGGGGGGAACACCGCTGTGTCATGAAGGTGACCCCCTTTGAACAAAGCGCCTGGCAATGTACCAAGATAGGGGCAGGTTCGGTCCCCATACGCACAGATGAGGGATGGCTAATCTTCTATCACGGGGTCATTAATACTTGCAATGGTTTTCGCTATTCCATGGGGGCAGCGATTCTGGATCTGAATGATCCATCCAGGGTTCTGTACCGTACCCAACCCTATTTGCTTGCTCCTGCCACTTCGTACGAACTTGCCGGGGATGTCCCCAATGTCCTGTTCCCAACAGCCGCTTTGACCCATGATGATAAGCTTGCCATTTACTACGGGGCTGCGGATACCGTTGTGGGACTTGCATTCGGATATCTTCAGGAGATCCTGGATTATACCAGGTCCAACTCCCTCTGATCAGAAAAATATCCACTCAATCAGTTTGCAGCTATGCATACGAATTCCTACATTTCATCTGTAAATAGCATGCTTGATCCTACCATGGCATCAGTGAATGTCCTGGCAGGGAATTATCGTACAGAATTCACTTTACCTGTGTGTTCTTACTCATCATTACCCAAAAACAGATTATGGAAAGAAGAGATTTCCTGAAAAAAAGCGTGCTGGGAACAGCAGCTTTTACCATTGTTCCGCGGCATGTACTCGGGGGACCCGGTTTTATCGCACCCAGCGACCAGATTACCAAAGCCATTATCGGGGTGGGCGG
>SPBY01000484.1 GCA_004525825.1 Bacteroidia bacterium | reverse complement strand
TTCCTCATTGACTTTCACAGGAGTATTGCCAAAAAACACATTACGCCTTGTCATTTCCGGATAATTTTAGCACCAACAGCGAAGGATCTACACTTATTTTACAAGAATCTTTTCGAGTTCTTCCAGGGATTTCCCCTTGGTCTCCGGGACCATGATGAGCACAAAGACCAGGCCCAGGGCTCCGAAAATTCCATAGATCAGGAAGGTTCCTGCAGTACCCAGTGTGGCCAGCTCCCAGGGGAAAACCAGCTGAACCGAAAAACTGACCAGGGAGTTGATGAACCCCACAAAGGAAATGGCCAGTCCCCGGATCCAGTTGGGAAAGAGCTCCGAAAAGAGCACCCACATCACCGGTCCAATGGAAACGGCAAAGGAGGCCACAAAGCCAAGGATTCCGATGAGGATCAGCCAGGGATTGCTATCGATGGCCCCGGCAATAAGCTCTGATTCGTACTCCTTCAATGTGGAAGGCCCAAGTATCTCACTCAGCTTCTCCTTATATTTCACATCGCTGTTGTACACATCATCCTGTATGGTGTAGAGTGCCTCCTTCTCAATTCCCTCCGACATGGCCTCAATGGTCTCCCCAGAAAGGGTATAGGTAGCAGAATTGAATCCCGCCGCAAGCACAAACATAAAAATGGCAATCCCGGCCATTCCTATGCCCAGGAGGGCTTTTCGCCCAAGCTTGTCTATAAAAAGAATAGCAACCACTGTAAATACAAGGTTGGTCAGTCCCACCAGTATGGCCTGTGAAAAGGCAGCATCGGTGCCTATGCCTGACTGTTCAAAAATCATGGGTGCGTAAAAGAAGACGGAATTGATCCCGGTGATCTGTTGCAATACAGCCACACCCAATCCAATGAGCAGCACCAGGCGGAGCGCAGGTTTAAACAATTCCATTAAAGGAACTTTCCTTTTATCGGATCCACTCTCCATGCTCGCTTTGATGTTCTTGAATTCCAGCTCAGCTGCCTCATCCATATTGGCCCTTTTGAGCACCACCATGGCCTCATCAAACTTCCCTTTCATCATCAGCCACCGGGGACTCCGGGGGACAGAAAAGAGGGCGAAGAAATAGAAGATGGCCGGAAGGGTTTCCAGTCCCAGCATCCAGCGCCAGTTGTGTTCCCCGATGCCCAGGGTTTGCACCCAGGAGGCCTCTGAGGATCCCAAGCGGACGATGAGATAATTGGTGAAGAAAGCCACAGAGATCCCCAGCACAATGTTCAGCTGGTTAAAGGATACCAGCCGTCCCCTTCGCTCGGGGGGTGAGATTTCTGCGATAAACACCGGGGCAATGATCAGGGAGGCCCCCACACCAATTCCACCCAACATTCTGGCGATCACCAGGAAGGCAAAACTTGGCGCCAGGGCAGAGCCCACAGCCGACAGGGTAAACAGGATGGCCGCATATTTTAGCACCGTCCTGCGGCCCAGTCGGTCGCTGATGGGACCCGATACAAGCATAGCAAGCGTTGCCATCAGGGTCAGGCTGCTGACCGACCAGCCCAGCTGAATCTTGGTCAGATCAAACTGGGGTTCAATAAATTTTACAACCCCTGAAATTACAGAAGCATCAAATCCCATGAGGAATCCCCCCAGGGCCACAGTCAGTGCTACCCGGATGGTAAATAGTTGGTTCTTTTTCATCTGGAAACAATAAAGTTGGTAAAATCCAAAGCAATATATTCCTAAAATACGGACTATTCAAATATATTATACAAGGGCCATGGCATCCGTCATGAACTTGAATTTAATCAATATAATGTCCGATTTTTCAAGCAGAATGGGGTAAATGTTCTAAGTTGCATTTATGATTAAATAAGGTATTAAGCTTAAGCCCCATGAAACTAAGTTCCATTTTTCGGGTGACCCTTATCCTGGTCACATTTTCCATCTCATGCAGCCCTTCCTCCGAACCCACCGCCACCCGGGATACCTTCCCCGACCTATCGGGACCCTATCTGGGACAGCAAGTGCCCGATACCCTTCCGGTCCTTTTCGCTCCTGGGGTGGTATCCACAGGAATGTTTACCCGCGATGTGGCCATCTCACCCGATGGGAAAGAGATCTTTTTCTGTGTGGCCATCGGCAACTACACTTACTCCACCATCCTGTTTACCAGGGAAGTCAATGGGCTTTGGATGAAGCCTGAGATTGTACCTTTTTCGGGCGGACCGGGAGTGATGGATTTTGAACCTGCCCTCTCTGCGGATGGTTCGAAGCTCTTTTTCCTCTCCACCCGTCCCGACGGGGAAGAACCGGTGGGCGACCAGGATATCTGGGTAGTGGAGCGAAGCACTGAAGGCTGGGGAGAACCCCGGAACCTTGGCGAACCTGTAAATTCCGACGGGGGTGAATTCTTCCCTTCCCTGACGCAGGACGGAACCATCTATTTTACGCACAATGACAAAGGAAGCGGCCTGAACCAGGTCTTTCGAAGCAGGTGGGCAGAAGGTGCTTTCCAGGAGCCCGAGCTGCTTCCCGAACAGGTAAACTGCGGAACGAACCGTTTCAATGCATTTGTATCTCCCGATGAGAGCTATATGGTAGTTCCGGCTGTGGGAATGGAGGATGCTTTCGACGGGGTGGATTATTACATCGTGTTCCGGAACCAGGACGAGCGGTGGTCGGAACCCATCAACATGGGCGCACATATTAACCAGGATAATGCCAGGGGCTGGTCGCCCTACGTTTCTCCAGGCGGGAAGTATTTCTTTTTTATGGCCACACGAACCACCGAGATTGAATCGACTGACTGGACCTATGAAAAACTGGTGGAGCTGAACAACTCCCCGGGTAATGGCAATGCCGACATATACTGGATGGATGCAGGTTTTATTGAGGATCTGAGGCCCGACGGATTCTGATCCCCATAACAAGCACATCATCGATCTGTTCATAATCGCCCATCCACTGGGTCAGTTCTTCATCCAGTAGCTTTTTCTGCTTACTCATGGGTTCCTGATGTATTTCAAGGAGAAACTTCCTGAATTTACCGTATTTGTATTTTCTGCGGTCCTTTCCCCCGAACTGATCCGGGAAACCATCACTGAACAGGTAGATCACATCTCCTTGTTGTACATCCACAAAATGGTTGGTAAAAGGATGGGGATTTTTATACTTGCTGCCAATATCCTGCATATCTGCCTTGATCACCTCCATTTCCCCGTCCCTGACCAGGTAGAGGTGGTTGTGGGCTCCTGCAAACTGCAAAATACCAAGTTCTGGATTTAAAATGCAAAAGGCAACATCCATACCATCCACACTGGAGTCTTCTGTGGCTTCGTCGGTCTGATGGAGAGATTCTCTCACCCGGGCAGCCAGTAAATCAAGAGCTACT
>SPBY01000439.1 GCA_004525825.1 Bacteroidia bacterium | reverse complement strand
CAGGAGAGCCCCAATCCGGGAATTTCAATGTTCCATTTCACATGGTAGGAAGTTTCGATATTGAAACTGTCCGGCAGATTTGCATCATCCAGATATCCGGAAGCAAAATATCCCCGGTAGGAGGGCCATTGCCGGTTGGATTCCATGGACTCAAAAAAGGAGTCTGAAGAATTCACATGAGCGGCCAGGAGGGGAGGATCGTCGGAATTCATGCATGATAACAAAAGAATGGTGGCAGTGACCAGAATGGGAAGCGGAGATTTCATGAGATTAGGTTTTTATTGGTAGCCATAAAGTTAAGATTTAAATATAAATGGTATTTTTAAGTGTGTTTCAAAAATACCTTCAACCCTCCATCGAGATTCTGAATCTCAGGATTGATGAGCCCATCACCACGGTGACGGACCTCCTGTTCGCAGCCATCTGTTTTTACGCATTTTTCCGAATCAGAAAACTGGAGTATGCCGGGAGGGTAAAATGGTATTTCAAATACTATTTCCTTTGCCTTGGATTTGGAGCATCGCTTGGAGGGCTACTTGGGCACGCATTTCTTTACAGGATATCAGCCGGATGGCAATTGGTTTCATGGGTTTTTACACTGGTCGCTGTGGCGCTAATTGCCCAGGCACTGGTTGAATTGGCCAAACCTCTGGTGAAACCATGGTTTGCCACGTGGATGAGCAGAATCAATTTCCTTGTTCTCGTTTTTGCGGTTCTCTACACGCTCCGGACCGTGGCTTTTTCTCCTGTAAAGTACTATTCGATTTTTGGATTGGCGGTGGTGGTGGGTTCCCTCTCTTACTACATATACCAAAAAACCCACAAGAGGGGCGTAGCAGTATTGATGGCAGCTTTGGGAATCGGATTTATTCCAGCCCTGGTGTTCAGCTTTGAGTGGGGTTTGAGTCCCTGGTTTAATCACAGCGACATCAGTCATGTGATTCTGAGTTTCAGTGCATTTGCTATGTATAAAGGAGTTGCCCTGATACTGAGTTAGTATCAAAAATAATCAGAACCGGACAGCTTCTGTTCCAGTTCCGTAATTTTGTCAAACCTTGTCATGGAGTATGCTCCAGATTGTGCCTCCACAAGTTTCAGAAGTGTGAGGGCTTTTAAAAAAAGCTCCCCAACTCCTTCAGGTTTCCCAGAATCCAACATGATCTCACCTTCTACCTTTAGCAGGTCGGCCAGCATCTCCAGTTCCTCAGGGCTCCGTTTACTGCAGAATTGTTTCCATTGCTCATCGTCATATTCTTTGATTTCCCCTGAATTCACTTTTAACACGGTATCGTATGCTTCTTCCACCAGCGATCTGGCTTTATCCAGCTCTCCTTTCTCCCTGAGCCCTACAATGGCAGCAATCATTTTGGCAAATGCCTCAATCATTCGCATTATGTAATCTCTTTCATACATGGCGGGATTATTTAGGCATTCAGTTCACATCCTTCACACACCTGAAGCCACCGGCCATGTCCACCCAGTGTGTGGGCAGGGCATTGCGATGGTGCACCGAGGTGCATCCCGGCCCGGAATGCCATCCTCCGCCGCGTAATACCCTGAAGCTTCCCTGGGCGGGTCCCGTTGGATTTGCAGCGGGCGACTCCTGGTAGTACTCTTCCGAGAACCAGTCAGAAACCCATTCCCAGGCATTGCCCGACATATCGTACAAACCAAAATTGTTGGGGGAATAGGAAGCTGTTTTCACGGGCCCTGTCTCTGCCAGGGGATCGTTGAAACGGGCCTGGGACTGGTCCGCGTTCTGTCCATAGGGAAAGGAAATATCTTCTATTCCTGCCCTGGCTGCATATTCCCATTCTGCCTCGGTGGGAAGCCGTTTTCCTGCCCAATCTGCATATTCGGTGGCATTGAATTGGCTCACACCCACCACGGGATGGTCGGGGTAATTCAGTCCCGATTTATATATATCCATCCCCCAGAACTCGGGCAGCTCATGACCGGTGGACATGCAAAATTGATGGTACTCCTGGTTGCTTACCTCATGGGTATCCATGTAGAAAGGGTTAAGTGTGACCGGGTGTTTGGGTTGTGCAATCCGCTGATGATCGTTGGAGCCCATGTAGAAGGTCCCACCCGGGATCAGCGCCATTCCTTCGGGAGCAGTTTCCTGGCTGACCTGTGCCGTCACCCATCCTGCTATTAGCAAAAAAATGCTTGTAAATATGAATCTTTTCATGAATTTGGACTGAACATATATTGGATCAGAAGTTAGGAAGAAATCACCAAAGTATTGAAAGGGCGTAGTGATTTTGTATGTTTGAAAGCCCTAAACAAGCTCCGATGCGGCAATATGCCTTTTTAATCTTTCTTGTTCTTGCATGCTGGTATGTACCTGCTTCGGCTCAGCGCAGCATCAGGGCATTCCCCCTGATAGCCCCCATTACCATTGATGGGATTCATGAACCGGAACTCTGGGTTGGAGCAGACTCCGCCACCGGTTTTTTTCAGATGGCACCCAGGCCCGGTGATGAGGCCACTGCGCCTACTGTGGCCTACATTGGTTATGACGATGAGTATATCTATGTGAGTGTAAACCTTTACCAGGAAACTGATGTGCAGGCCAAGGTGATGAACAGGGATTTACTTACCAAAGGAGATGATGCCTTTGTCCTGGTGATTGATCCCTATAACGACAATCGCTCGGGCTATGGATTCTGGACCAATCCGCTGGGCACCCAGACCGATTTCAGGATCAACGACGATGGCCGAAGCATCGACGTGAACTGGGATACAGAGTGGCTTACAGCCTCTGTGATGCATTCAAGCGGATGGACCATGGAGATGGCCATCCCCTTCAAAAGCCTGCGTTTCAAGCCGGATCGTGATATCTGGGGAGTGAATTTTGGCAGAAGCATTCTGGATAATCTGGAAACGGTTTACTGGTCAGGAACACTTTCCGACGACTTCCGGATCTCCCAGGGGGGGAAGCTTACCGGTCTTGAAGTTCCCGATTCCAAAGGAATACTCACTCTTTTTCCTTATGTATCAATGAGTTATGAGAATAATGAGTTTACCGGTGTCAATAATAAGTTTAAACCCGATGTGGGAGGAGATGTGAAATGGCAGATTTCACCTAACATCACCGTCGATGGAACCATTAATCCCGATTTTGCCACCGTGGAGGCAGACCAGGAAAGAATCAACCTGACCCGGTATGAGTTAAACTATCCCGAAAAGAGACTGTTCTTCCAGGAGGGGAACGAGATGTATGGCACGCGTATCAAGACCTTCTACTCCAGAAGGATTCAGGATATCATGTATGGAGCCAAGCTGAACGGAAAGGCTGGCAAATATAATTTTAACGCCATGAATGTCCGTACACTTCAGATGGATGATGAGGATGAACCCCCTTCCTTTTTCACCACGGCCAGGGTCAAACGCGATTTCCTGGAATCCAGTTCGTTGGGATTAACGGCAGTGGACAAACGCAACGATTCCAGCTATGTCACCTCCTTCAGTGGCGATTATGTACTGAACCTGGGGGAGACCTGGAAACTCACGGGACAATTTGTGGCCAGTGTGCCAGGCGATCTGCTTTCGCATTCTGCCTGGTTTGTG
>SPBY01000659.1 GCA_004525825.1 Bacteroidia bacterium | reverse complement strand
CTTCATGCGCCGGTCTTTGCTCTGCAAAGTACATCCTCAAAGCTTCATATTGTTTGTGGGACACCAATTCCGGGGCCAGAAAGAAAAATTCTGGTTTCATAATACTGTATATTAGTACCGTGATATAAATATCATATATACCATTTAAATAATCATCCTGATAACAGAATGTACTTATTAACAATCTATGAACCATATGTTTACAAAATTGAAAAAGACTTCCAATTTGCATTAACCTAAAAGTATAATACGATATATTGGATTATATATACTGTATTCCGACAAGTGACGAACTTGTCAGATATGTATGTATCTATCTATTATACAGGCGATAACGGATATATCTCAGTCAGTATTCTGAATGGGCAGTACGCTCAATTAATCCCGCGAAAATCTATGTTAAAAAGTAATCCATTCTGGTTTCATGTGCTGCATGAAGAAATACCCGCGTATACCCCCCTCCTTATTTCCCGGTCCGACGAGGAAAACACAGGGTACATTCCTCTCAATTACACCGGATATAGAGGAAGCGATCAGCCTGCTAGCCCTTTTCATAAGGTCAATGGAGGCTATGGGTTCGCTCTCCATGGTATAGGCATCAATCTGTCGACCCAGTTCAGATGTAATTATTCTCATGGTAAAAAATTTAAAATTGTAGACAACAATAATTCCATAATAAGTCTTAGAGAAAAAGATTTCTATATTTGTCGAACAAATTTTACATGGAACCAAAATCTCATTTATGTTTAAAGGGCACCCCAGGGGACTATACGTAGCATTCTTTGCCAATTTAGGAGAGCGGTTTAGTTTTTATATAATGATGGCATGCCTGGTCTTCTTTCTTCAGGCTAAATTCGGACTGGCGGAGGATAAAGCAGGCAATATCTACGGTTTATTCTACTTTTTAACGTATGCCCTTGCACTGGTCGGTGGCTTTATAGCAGACAAAACCCAGAATTACAAGCGGACCATTTTCATGGGAATCCTTATCATGCTTATAGGAAAAATTCTCATGACCATTCCAAGTTTTGGCTATGTCCTTACACTTATCGCCCTGTTCACAATCGCTTTCGGGAATGGCCTTTTCAAGGGAAATCTTCAGGCCGTAGTGGGACAGTTGTACGACAAACCTGAATACTCCCACCTGAGAGACAGGGCGTTTTCTGTATTTTATATGGGAATAAACGTGGGTGCATTCTTTGCTCCCAGCACGGCAAACGGAATCCGAAACTGGTATCTCAAATCCCAGGGGTATATCTACGATTCAGATCTCGCCGGACTAAGCAACTCATTTATTGCAGGAAGATTGGATGATACTACTCATCTTCAGCATTTGGCCAATGAAATGGCCGGTGGTGTGGTCACAGATCTTTCGGCGTTCACGAGCAGCTACATGGAGGCATTTTCTACCGGTTATAACTGGGCCTTTGGCCTCGCAGGCCTTGCCATGATAATCAGCCTGGTGGTGTATGCTTTATACCATAGAATGCTGCCCGACCGCGGGAAGCAAGTGAAGGAAGGTAAGGCAGTGGTTAAAATGCCATGGTCAGAAGAAAAGCCCAGGATTATCGCTCTCCTTCTGGTTTTTCTTGTGGTGATCTTTTTCTGGATGTCATTCCATCAGAATGGGCTTACACTATCGTTTTTTGCGAGAGATTACACCTCCAATGAGGTAGGTCCTTTGACCAATATATTCTTTGATTTGAAAGCATTCCTTTCAGTTATTGCCGCGATTCTCGGATTAATATTTCTATTCAACAAAAAATCCAGAATTTTACAAAAGGTTATCGGAGCTGGAATGGTATTGGCGGGTGGTTTACTTGCCAGGTATTTCTATAATTCATATGGAGCCATCAACCGCATACAACCCGAGATATTCCAGCAATTCAATCCGATCTTCATTGTATTCCTTACACCTTTGGTTATTGCCGTATTTGCTTACTGGAACAGCAAAGGCAAAGAACCGTCCACCCCACGCAAGATCGGTATTGGGATGTTACTGGCTGCTTCTTGTTTCGTAATTATGATATTGGCTTCCAGGGGATTAACATCTCCATCCGATTTGGGAGACAGTCCCTCACCGGACAGGATATCGCCTTATTGGCTAATCAGTACCTATCTCGTTCTGACCATATCAGAATTATTTCTCAGTCCAATGGGTATTTCATTTGTATCAAAAGTTTCCCCTCCAAGGTTCCAGGGCCTTATGCAGGGTGGTTGGCTTGGAGCCACTGCTTTAGGGAATGGATTACTCGTGGTTGGAAGCTATCTCTGGCTGAGGATCGAGGTATGGCAACT
>SPBY01000206.1 GCA_004525825.1 Bacteroidia bacterium | reverse complement strand
GCGATCATCTCCCCTGCATGTGCCAGGTTGGCTTCCATATCACCCCCCACTACTCTCATTTGGGCCAGGGCCAGTTTGAAGGGTTTCAATTCTTCCTGTGCGTGACAGAGCACAGGAGTGAGGATACCCAGAGCAGCGAGCAAAATTAAGCTAATTAGACGTTTCATACATCAAAAGTTTGACAGTAAGTTATAAAAGTTCCATTTTAATTGAGCCAGATGATCGGTCATTTTCTAGATGAAGCTTGCTGTTTGCCAAATCCCAGTCCCCAAAAATGCAACTTAAATGTCAAATTGTGTATTGATGATAGCTGAATACAGGTATATTTTTAAAAGGTTGTATTTTTGGCCTTTACCAAAAAGCCAAACAAATCTGTAAATCTGAAAATACGTAGCATATGCAAGCATTGTTGGGAGTACTGTATCACTCCATTGGAGGGATTGCATCAGGAAGTTTTTACATGCCTTTCAATAAGGTCAGGGGATGGGCCTGGGAAAGTTACTGGATAGTCGGAGGGCTTTTTTCCTGGCTGATCGTACCCCCTCTGGCAGCCTGGTTGACAGTACCCGGATTCGCTGAAATCATTGCAACCAGCTCGCGGCAGATCTTCCTGTTCACCTTTTTGATGGGCCTGCTCTGGGGCGTAGGAGGGCTTTCATACGGATTGGGTGTCAGGTACCTGGGCATGTCCCTGGGTAATTCGGTGGTGCTCGGCTTCTGTGCGGCATTTGGAGCCATTGTTCCTTCCATCTATTATAACATCAATCCCACAGATGGAAAAGTCTCCTTTACGGATATGATGGGCACCCAGGGAGGTCAGCTGGTGCTCCTGGGTGCACTTGTATGCCTTACAGGTATTGCTATTTCGGGGAAAGCAGGTATGATGAAGGAACGTGAGCTTTCAAAGGAGGCTCAAAAGGCCAGCGTTCCAGAATTCAGCCTGGTGAAAGGGTTGATCATTGCCGTGCTGTCAGGCATCCTCAGTTCATTTTTTAATTTTGGTATCGAAGCCGGCAAAGCCTTGGCGGATGCTGCTGTTGCCGCTGGATTTAACCCGCTATTCCAGAACAACGTCACTTTTGTGGTGATTCTCTGGGGGGGACTAAGCACCAATTTAATATGGACCACCATCTTAAGCATAAAAAATAAATCCTATGGTGATTTTGTCAACCCGCAGTCTCCCATTGCAATGAATCTAATGTTCTCAGCATTGGCCGGTACTACCTGGTTCCTTCAGTTCTTTTTCTACGGGATGGGTGAAAGTAAACTGGGAAATGGAGCAAGCTCCTGGATTCTTCACATGTCCACCATCATCCTGACGGCAAATATGTGGGGGATATACCGCAGGGAATGGAAAGGCGTTGCCAGAAAAACAAAATGGACCATTATAGCAGGTATTTCAGTGATCCTGCTCTCTGTTTTTCTTGTGGGCATTGGAAATTCATTATAGGCATGCAATCATAAGAATGTTTACAACGATTAATAAATTTTGTACTTCAAAGGAAATCGGACTTGTCTGATTACCTTTGTTCTTTAATCGTTGCGCTTACTAGTTGAATTTCTTCACAAACATTGTAGCATTTCATGCATTGATATTTTCCAAGCGATTGCATATGTTCGTAGGTATATAAATTCGCCTGTACCATTAACAAGTTCAGAGATGGCCCCCAGCAAACAGATGACTTCCCGGGAAAGGGTTCTTGCAGCACTCAATTTTCAGACTCCTGACCGGGTCCCCATCGATCTGGGGGGATTTCAATCGGGGATTCATAAGAAAGCCTACATGGAGCTGCTCAGCTACCTGGGAAAGGAGGAGGAGATTGTGATGCTGGATCCCGTACAGCAACTGGTGCGGCCCAGCGAGGAGATTCTGGAGATGCTCAGGGTGGATTTCCGCTACGTGACTGCAAAAGGGCCGGATGCTTTTGACGGGACCATCCGGCAGAATCTCCGCAAGGGCGAGCTATGGCACGATCTCAGGGATGAATTCGGAGTGGTCTGGTCCATGCCGGACAAGCAGCTGCTTTATATGGATATCAGTCACCATCCCCTGGCAGAGGCCACCCTGGAAGATATTGCATCATATCCTTTCCCCGATGGGTCCGATCCTTCCCGCTTCGAGGGGGTCAGGGAAGAGGTGATGAAGATACAGAATAACACTCCCTATGCTGTTTCTACGGGGATCGGAGGGGTGGTATATGAGATCTGCTGGTATATGAGGGGACTGGAAAGATGGTTTATGGATATGATGGAGAATCCCTCATTTTGCGAGGCATTGCTGGATAAGATTCTCAAATTCTGGCTGGACTATTTTACGGGATTTATGAAGGAGATAGGAGATATCATTGATGTGGTGATGATCGGGGATGACCTGGCGGGACAGAGCGGTCCCCTTTTCCCCCCTGAGTTCTACCGTTCGGTGGTAAAGCCCAGACAAAAAAAGCTGGTTCAGCATATCAAATCTCTGACCCAGGCTAAAATCTGGTACCATAGCTGTGGTTCGGTGGTGGAGTACATTCCCGATTTGATGGATAATGGAATCGATATTCTGAATCCGGTACAGATTACGGCTCAGGGCATGGATCCGAAATTCCTGAAAGAGAGATTTGGTAAAGAGCTTGTTTTCTGGGGCGGAGGGATCGATTCCCAGCATATCCTGCCTTTTGCTAGCCCGGAGGAGGTGAAATCCAATGTAAGGGTCAATATGGAGGCCTTCAAACCAGGTGGAGGGTATGTTTTTAACAATGTGCACAACATTCAGGCCGGGGTGCCTCCTGAAAATATCCTGGCTATGTATGAGGCGGCCTATAAGTATGGGGCCTACTAAGAGGCTCCATTCAGCGCATCAAGTCCAAGATGTTCAAATGTACGGAGCAGATTTTGCAGACGTGAGGTGATCGTAAGTACACCTCCGCGGGCATTTGACTCCACATTGAGTGGCAAAACCGGATCATGCAGGGACATTCTGAGCAGGAACCAACCCTGTTCATCTTCCCCGGTGCAATTTACCCTGATCCCCTCGTAATTGGGCATTTCGGGCGACCAACCCGCTTCCTTGTCTATCAATTTGGCCAGTTGCTCCAGAACTTCTGATCCATAGTCAACAAATTCTCCTGTCTGGATCGTGAGTCTAAATTCTCCCGCTTCAAGCGGATGGGGCAGGATTTCTATGAGGCTGCTGAGTGTAAGGCCCTGTTGTTTCATTTTCGCCATCTGGATCAGCAGTTTGGCAACCAGGTAGGCCCCGTCATCCAGGAAATGATTCTCCTTCAGTGCAGCATGGCCCGAGGTCTCTATGGCCAGCCACGATTCCACACCCTGTGCATTGAGTCGCAGGGATTCATTGATCACATTCTTGTAGCCCCTTTGAAACCTATGGTGTACGCCGCCCAGATAGGCTTCGATAAACCACTTTAATCCTGCAGAGGTGATGGAATCTGTCACGATCACCGAGCCCGGATGCTCATCCAGGATTACCGTGGAGATCAAGGCAATCAACTCATTCCGGTTGAGGGGCTTGCCCTCCGAGTCCACCAGTGCTGCCCGGTCCACATCGGTATCGAAGATGATTCCCAGGTCCGCTTTCTCGCGGACCACAGCCTCACAGATGGATGCCATGGCCACTTTGTCTTCCGGATTGGGCACATGGTTTAAAAACCTTCCGTCGGGTTCCAGGAACTGGCTCCCGGAGGTATCTGCTCCCAGGGGTGAAAGTACCTTCGCGGCAAAAACACCGCCGGCCCCGTTTCCTGCATCCACAATGATCTTCATCCCCCGGAGTGGAGTCTCATACAGCTTGGGATCGTTTACGCCCTGTCGGATCGTCTCCACCAGGAAATGGGCATAATCGGAGATGAAATGAATCTCTTCGACATGGCCTGCATCTGAATGAGCCGCCGGTCTCTTTTCTGAGGCAATCTGCAACAGGTCCGAGACATTGCCTTTGTCGAAACCTCCTGAAGAGGTAAAGAACTTCATGCCGTTGCGGTTGAAGGGGAGGTGAGAGGCTGTCAGCATGACCCCACCTGTCACTCCCAGTCCCTCGTGGATGGTGGTCATAAACATGGCAGGGGTGGAGGCGAGTCCGCAATCCAGTACATCAAACCCTTCTTCCGTCAGACCTCTTATAAAGGCCTTCTTCAGGGCCGGTCCCGAAATCCTGGAATCGGTGCCCACGGCTACCTTGCCGGCCCCATGGCCATTCCTTCGAAGCCACTCCGCAAAGGAGTTTCCCAGCAATTCTGCCACTCCGGGAGTCAGGTTCACTTCTTCGCCTGGTACTCCCTGCAATGCCACTCCCCGGATGTCGGATCCGTTCTGGAGCTTTTTAAGCTGCTTTAAACTGAGTCTGACCATGCTCGTCAATTCTGGGCCCTCTTCTTCCCCAGCCACGGGATCGCCCCGGAGAACCAGAGCAGGGTTCCAATGAAAATAAAGTTATTCATTTGTTCGGCTTCTATTTTACCGAGATACAGGAGCAGGGAGGGAATCAGAACCAGGGCAAGTCCGGCAATGGCCACTATGATATAGAAGTATTTCATGCCTGAGTGGTTTTTATTTCTTTTTGATACATTTTGCTAAACAGGAGGAAGGCGCCCAAAGATAGGATCCAGATGGGGGCCGGAAGAAAAAAGACTTCAACTTTCAGGAATATGCGAAGAGAAAGGGCCAGGGCCAGCATAAAAAACCAGGTGGCGGCAGCAGCAATATTGAAATCGATTTTTTTCTTTTCTGCATAATAAGACTGAAGTCCCAGTTTTGGAATCAGGTAGTAGTCTGCCACAATAACTGCTCCCATGGGAACCAGCAACAGGCCGTAAATGGCCACAAAATCGAGTAGTTTCATGACCAGGGCCGGGAACATGGCTGCGGTGGTGGTGACGGCGCCTGCCAGCAAGGTAACTTTCCATCGCGACCAGCCCGTGGCCACCTGCAGTGCCATGCCCGCCCGGTATAAGGTGGGATTGGCTGTGGTCCATCCTGCAATGACCACGCATATCGCACCAGCAATACCAATGGCTTCGTAGGCTACCACTCCAGGGGCATCAGAGCTGGCAGCTGCATAAAGGATCCCGGAAGCGATCCAGGCCACATAATGTCCCAGGAACATACCTACGGCTGAAGAGAAACCATACTGCCACTTCTTTGCATAACGTAAAATGGTCAGGTCCGACATGCCCAGGTGCATGGCCGCATTGGCCAGCCAGGAGAAAAACATCACGTGCCAGAAGGTGAACTGCGATTGCCCTTCCTTGGCTACCCCTGTCCATATGCTCTCTCTGGCCACTTCCCAGAAGTTACCCGATCCGGGTGTAATCCCCAGTTTAGGGAGCACTGCGATAGCAGCAGTTACAAAGATCAGGAACATCCAGGGGGCCGCCACCTTGGCAAAACGTGCCAGGGCATCGAAACCCAGAATGGCCATGAATGTGATTACGGCTCCCACGCCCAGCACGGTGAGTACCCAGCCTGCACTGTTCGGGAAAAAGTCATTGAGGGCAGGCATTTCGATTCCAAAAGGAATTCCAACAGCTGTAGCTGCCACGGCCACCATGGCACCCGCCAGAAAACAGAACATCAGGGCATTGACTATGTTATAGATAAATACCAGGGTGCTTCCACAGATTTTCTTTAGTTGCCAGTAGAGCGACAACCTTACTTTAACCGCTATGGGTGCAGTCAGAAAGGCCCAGCTAGCAATAGCCAGCAGGTTCCCAATGAGTCCCCCCAGGAACATATCCCGAACGGAAACCCCGTGGGCCACAAAAAGCATCCCGATCACAAATTCGGTGCCTGCAACGTGCTCCCCGGCATACATGCCAAGGAAATTGCCTATGCCCTGTAGTTTGTTTTGCGTGACCGGTTCCCGGTCAAATTCGTAAAGGCTGTCGAGCCTTTTGGAGATGGAAGATTTGTTAGCCATAGATTGCTTGTGGATTGGAGCCCATAAGATAATGAACCTAAGCAAAGCTACAATGAAAGAAAACTTAATTGTGAATCATTTCCCCGGAAATTCGATTG
>SPBY01000612.1 GCA_004525825.1 Bacteroidia bacterium | reverse complement strand
GCCCTGTCGCTACTTTCCGTTTGAAGGGATTGATCCGGGCCATGTTCAGAGAGATCTTCGGCAAGGTCAAATTGACTCCCTTGGTATTGCTGTTTTGACTTTGGTTCAATGATGCGCTCAGGTTAAAAGGTGAATTAGGAAATGATTTTGTTAAGGAGATGGATGACTGTTTGGTGTTGGTCATCACACTGTTTATATTCCGCGTATGGTTCTTGTCATAAGAAGATGAACTCAGATTCACGCTGGCCCTGAAAGTGCTGTTTGGATTGGCCCTGGCGTCCTGGTTATGGCTCCAACCTATGTTATAATCCTTGCTTACATCGTAAAAGCCTTCAATGCCCTTATAACCGTTGATGTTTTTGAAATACCTCACATTCAGGTTTCCATTAAATCTGTAATTCACTTTGTAATTGGACCCCACCCTGACTCCCCAGGTCCCATTGGAATAGATATCGCCGGTAACACGCATATCCAGATACTCATTCATGGCAAAATAATAACCGCCATCCTGCAAATAAAAACCCCTGCGGTCCTCCTCTCCATATCTGGGAATCAGGACCCCTGAGCTCTTGGTGGTGGTGTTAGGAAAGAAACCGAAAGGGATCCCAATGGGCAGCGGCACGTCGGCCAGGACTATGTATGCCGGACCGGTGACAATTTTATCGTTAGGCATGCTGATTGCCTTGGTGAGAGCAAGATAGAAATGGGGATGGTCAGCATCGCAGGTAGTGTACTTCCCGTTTTTTAGGTGAATATGCCCGTTTTTCTGTAACTTGGTTTCCTCGGCGTGAAGAAAACCTCCCTCCTGCTCAGTGACCACCTCTACCACATATGCTTTTTTAGATTTAAAATTGTAATGCAATTTTTTGGACTCAAAGGTGCCGCTGACATCGGTGAATACTGGGTTGCCCTGAATCGTGCCAGCCGAATCAGGCAGACCGTTGGCCACCACCGTATTCAGATCCATATCATAAAGTATATAATCTGCCTCAAGGGTAATTTCTTCATAAGCAATACGTGCATCACCATATAGTTCCACGGTTCCCTCGTCAAGGGAGAACACCAGCGAATCGGAAGCCGAATATTTTACCTCGGCCTGTATATCACTTCCCCTAGCCTGGCTTGTAGCTATAGAATCTGTCAGAACGGAATCGGCCATAAAAAGCGAATCGGGAATCACGAATTGCGGTATATCCTGAAGGACCGAGTCAGCCATAGCAATGGAGTCAAGCTGTTGTGAATACAATAAGCCGTATACCGGAACAGTTAGTAAGATGATGAAAAGTATCTTCAAGCGGTCGTAGAGCAATCTGGATAAACTTATATTTTTGTGCTAAAAGCAAAGGTAATGCCAATAAATATAAAACGGCCCATTCACCCGTTTCTTGTGTTAACATTTTTTGCTTTTCTGCTTAGCCCGCTGGCCGAGGTGAAAGGCATGGAAGATCCGCCCAATGGGATTCGCACGGTGGTGATTGATGCTGGACACGGAGGTAAGGATCCCGGTGCAGTGGGAAAAAAAGGCAGGGAGAAGGACATCGCCCTCTCCATTGCTCTGATGCTAGGCAGTTATATTGAAGACAATATCCCAGAGGTTAAAGTCATCTATACCAGGAAAAAAGATGTTTTTGTGGAGCTCAAGGAGCGGGCTGATATAGCAAACAAGGCCGAAGCCGATTTGTTTATTTCCATACATGTGAACGCACATACCCAACCCTCAGCCAGCGGGACACTTACCCTGGTTCTGGGACAGCACCGGGCCGATGAAAATTTTGATGTTGCGGTTCGTGAAAACTCGGTGATCCTTCTTGAAGAGGACTACGAGATCACCTATGAGGGATTCGATCCCAAGTCGACTGAATCGCATATTATGTTTACCTTGATGCAGAAAACCTATTTTAAACAAAGCATTGAGTTTGGCGATTTTGTGCAGGACCAGTTCAGGGATAGGGCTCAACGAAAGGACCTGGGCGTGAGAGAGCAAGGACTCCTGGTACTGGCTCAAACTTCCATGCCCGGTGTGCTGGTGGAAACAGGTTTCATCTCCAATGCCGAGGAAGAAAAATACCTGATGAGCAACTACGGTCAGGAAATAATTGCCTCGGCCATCTACCGGGGATTCAAGGAATACAAGGAAGAAATTGACCGCAGAAGCAATCTTTCGGTGGTGGTCAGTGAGGATCCCTCCCCTGCTGCCATAGCAGAAACCAGCATGGCAACAGATCAGAAAACAGATCAGGTATTGTTCAGCGTTCAGGTAGCTTCGTCCAAGAACAAAATAGCAACGGAACCTTCATCATTTAAGGGTTATAGTCAGGTGAGGGTAATCCAGGATGGAAGATGGTACAAATACCTGGTGGGAGAAGAAAGCAATTACCTCACAGCGCTGGAAATGTGCAAGAGTGTGAAAGCTGACTTCCCAGATGCCTTTGTTGTGGCATCAAGAAATGACGGGATCATACCACTAAAGGATGCCCTGGAGGAAATTAACCGCTAATATGAAAATCAGCATTGAAGCCAAAGTCGGATTGATTGGAATTGCCACCCTGGTAGTTTTGATCTGGGGAAT
>SPBY01000266.1 GCA_004525825.1 Bacteroidia bacterium | reverse complement strand
TTCATTCACAAGCGCATTCACTAATACATCGTACCAGCATGCTCAGGTTCTTTCTTTTCAAATAGTAAAAGGTGTTCTTGCCTTTGCGCACAGAAGCAAGTATGCCTTTGTCTTTAAGTATGCCCAGATGATGGGAAGCGGAGGATTGCTCAATCCCGAGCAAATTATGTATTTCCGTAACATTCAGCTGATTCCCTTCTCCCAGGTGACCGAGAATGGCCAAGCGCATGGGATGAGATATGGCTTTAATCATGTTGGACGCTTTCTCAACTTCTTCCGGTTTCAGGTCTGAAAATTCCATGATTCTGGGGCTTGTTTCTAGATTACATATCGAACAAATACAAATATATTAATATTTAGGCTATTTAATATGTAGTTCTCCCCGGGCAGGACATTATGTCCAATTCTGTATTCTTTTTCTACCTTTAACACTTCCTATGCATAACATATGATCAGTTTAGAGGACATTAGGCGGCCGGTCAGCCGCGAAATGAAAGAGTTCAATTCCCGTTTTAAAACAGAGGCTTCCAGTAATATTCCCCTTCTGAATGTGGTCACTCGCTATGTCTTGCGACGTAAAGGAAAACAAATGAGACCACTCTTTGTATTTCTCTCCTCCAGGTTGAATGGAGAAATTACCGAATCGACCTTCACGGCAGCTTCTTTGGTGGAGCTGATGCATACAGCCACTCTCGTTCACGACGATGTGGTGGATGAATCCAATGAACGAAGGGGTGCATTCTCCATCAATGCCATCTGGAAATCTAAAGTCGCAGTATTGTTTGGAGATTATCTGCTCGCAAAAGGTCTTCAGCTTGCTGTAGAAAAAAAGGAGTACGAGCTTCTTGAAATTGTATCCAATACTTCCCGGGAGATGAGTGAAGGGGAGTTATTGCAACTTCAGAAATCGAGAAGTCTGAACATCGACATGGATACCTATTACGAGGTGATCCGGAAAAAAACTGCCAGCCTGATTGCTTCCTGTACGGCCAGTGGTGCCAAAGCTGCCGGAGCTTCGGACGAAACGGTAAAACGCATCCATCAGATGGGAATTGAGATAGGTATGGCCTTTCAAATTAAGGACGATCTGTTTGATTATCAACAACATGGGTTGATTGGAAAGCCCACCGGTAATGACATTAAGGAAAAGAAATTCACGCTTCCGCTTATTTATGCCCTGAACCAGGCCGAGTCCGGTAAAAGGAAGGACATGATAAGAAAGATAAAAAACGGAAGTCGCAGTCAACGGGTGGTCAACGAAGTGGTTCAATTTGTCCACGACCAGGGAGGGATTGAATTCGCCAGGGACAAAATGAACGAGTACAAAGCCAGGGCCATGGAGATTCTCCACTCTTTTCCCGAGTCCCCCTCCAGAGATTCATTGCGCGATCTGGTAGAATATACAGTCTCCCGGAAAAAATAGATCAGAGCTTGTTAAGCTGAAGGTGCTCACGTACTTTTAGGGCACGTGATTGACCCAGTTCCTCAGCAAGCAATTCCAATGACGCATTCTTGATGCCCTCCACAGATTTAAACCTGCTGAATAATCTTTCGATGGACTTTGGTCCAAGTCCTGGAATATCCTCAAGCACAGACCTGGTCATGGTCCCGGAGCGCTTTAGTCTGTGAAAGGTAATTCCAAATCGATGTGCTTCATTTCTTAGGTTTTGAATTAACTTAAGCGATTCAGAATTTTTATCGATGTAGAGAGGAACCGGATCATCCGGGAAATAGATCTCCTCCAGTTTCTTGGCAATTCCAATGATGGCAATCTTGCCTCGGAGTTCCAGTTTATCCAGGCTTTTGAGGGCGGAATTTAACTGTCCCTTCCCTCCATCAATAACAACCAACTGCGGCAGACTCTGTTTTTCCTCCAGCAATCTTCTATATCTCCTGAATACCACTTCCTCCATGGAGGCAAAATCGTCAATGCCTTTCACCTCCTTGATATTATAATGGCGGTACTCCTTTTTTACAGGTAAGGCATTTTTGAATACTACGCAAGCTGCCACAGGTTCGCTGCCCTGTATATTGCTGTTATCAAAACACTCAATGTGTACTGGCTTCTCTTTTAATCTTAAATCTGATTGAAGGGTAAGCAGGATCCTTTCTGCCGAAGCCGACGCTTTCCTTGCAGAAGTTTTTTTCATCTTTTCAATCCTGTAGCTAAGGGCATTTCTACGACTTAGATCCAACAACTTTTTCTTGTCACCCTGCTTGGGAATCGTCAATTTTATACCCGGAAAAAAATCTCCTATATCCAAAGGAAGGATTACTTCCCCTGAGTTACTCCCAAATCTGCTTCTAATATCTGTAATAGCAAATGCCAGCAGATCCCTGTCGTCTTCGTCGAGCTTCTTTTTAATCTCCACAGTATGGGCCTGGATAACCGCTCCTTTGACCACCTTGAGAAAATTGACAAAAGCCTCCTTTTCATCACTTACAATGCTGTACACCTCCACATCGTGAATTGACGAATTCACAATGGTGGACTTACTTTGATAACGGGAAAGTATTTCTATTTTCTCCTTGAACTGCAGGGCCTCCTCAAATAGAAAGGCAGCCGCCTTTGCTTCCATTTCTTTCTTAAGGTAGCTGATCACTTCATTCAGGTTTCCTTTGATGATCTCCCGAATCTGCGCAATGCTCAGCTCGTAGTTATCTTCATTTTGTAATCCAATGCAAGGAGCTTTGCAATTGCCAATGTGGTATTCCAGACAAACCTTAAACTTCCCACTTTGAATGTTTTGTTTGGTCAGCGCGTGCTTGCAGGTTCTTAATTGATAGAGTTGTCTGACGAGGGTCAAAAGTACCTTAACAGCATAGGCAGAAGTAAAGGGTCCAAAATATTTCGAACCATCATTTATCACCGTCCTCGTGGAGAATACCCTGGGGAAGGGTTCATTTTTGATACAGATCCAGGGAAATGTTTTGTCATCCTTTAACAGAATGTTATACCGTGGCTGGTGCTTTTTTATCAGAGTGTTCTCCAAAAGAAGTGCATCCGATTCACTTTCGACCACAATGCATTTTACATCGGCCACCTTCCCGACCAGGACCTTCACCTTATAAGAGTCGAACTTCTTTCTGTTAAAATAGGAAGAGACTCGCTTCTTAAGATTCTTTGCTTTGCCCACATAGATAATGCTCCCTTTTTGATCATAGAACTGATAAACCCCCGGCTGTCCGGGTAAGCTATTAGTCAAAGAAGAAAAATCCAAATTATTGTTCATTTTGTATGCTTCGTAGGTGAAAATTCCCACCTATGGTACACCCTTAAATAAAATATGCAATTCTCAGAGACTTAAAAGCTGTGATGGAATGGCCATAAGCCATGCTAACAAGCTCAATGCCACAATCTTTTATGGAAACCGATCCCAAATAATCCCTAAGCAAAATAATGTGCAAGCAGAAGAATTAATGGCCCTCAAATGAGATTATGGCATCCACATCGTAAGCTGATAGCCTGAGCCTTCCTTCCAGCTCTGGAAGCTCAACCAAAAACAAAACCTTAAGCACTTCACCTCCCAGTTCCTCTACCAACTTACACCCAGCTTCGGCAGTTCCCCCTGTGGCCAAGAGATCATCAATCACAATTATTTTTTCTCCTGGGAGGATGGCATCCTTATGAACTTCCAGGGCATCCTCTCCATACTCAAGTTTGTATTCCACTCTTTTTGTATCATAGGGAAGCTTTCCTGGCTTTCTCAACAGCACTACACCTTTATCCATTTTTCCAGCAAGAGCTCCGGCCAAAACAAATCCTCTGGCTTCAATTCCAGTAAATTTATCAAAGGATATAAATTCTCCCTCCACTCCCTTCAAGGACTCAATCATCAACTCAAGGGCTTTTGAAAAGGCTTTCCCATTTTGAAAAATAGTCGTCAGGTCCCTGAAAACTATTCCTTCCTTCGGGTAATCCTGAATGGACCTGGTGATACTTTTCAGGTACTGAAGATCTCTTTCATGGTTCATATTCCAATATTAAAAAACGTTCCACGTGGAACTATCTGCCCATATAAATGAGCAAAACACTAATATCACTTGGTGATACTCCCGAAATCCTGGAAGCCTGTCCGATTGTTTCTGGTTTAAGTTTTGAAAGCTTTTGCCTCGCCTCTGTAGAAAGGCTCTTTAATTTTTCATAATCGAAATCCGGAATAAGCTTGATCTTCTCTAAGCGTTTAATCTTGTCAGCCATCAAGCGCTCCCTAACAATATAGCCTTCATACTTGATAGAAATCTCAGCTGTCTCCACGATTTCTTCAGCTCTGCCACCACACTCATCTTTTATTTTCTTTAAACCCGGAATCTCTTCGATCAACTCAATCAAAGCGATCTGAGGCCTCTTGGCCAACTCTATCAATTTCATCTTCTGCTTCAAAGGGCTAGTTCCTGCCTTTTCCAGAAATGAATTTATCTCAGCCGGAGCAATGCTGTGCTGCTTCATGAAATCGATGAACTTTCCCGTGAGTACCCTTTTTGTTTCCAGCAAGTTGATCCTTTCTTCCCCTGCCAATCCTATACTTGCTCCCAGTTCCGTCAGGCGCTCATCCGCATTATCTTGTCGTAAAAGAATTCTGTATTCAGCCCTTGAGGTAAACATCCGATAAGGCTCATCCACCCCTTTGGTTACCAGATCGTCGATAAGAACTCCTATATACGCCTGATCCCTGCCCAATACGAATTCCTGATTTCCCTGTATCTTAAGACTCGCATTGATGCCCGCCATCAAACCCTGAGCCCCGGCTTCCTCATATCCTGTCGTTCCGTTTATCTGACCAGCAAAATAGAGATTATTTAATCTTCTTGTCTCAAGGGTATGGTAGAGCTGTGTGGGAGGATAATAGTCATACTCGATAGCATAACCAGGTCTGAATATCCTCACCTTCTCAAGGCCCTCTATCTGCAACATGGCATTGTATTGAACCTCCCACGGCAAAGAGGAAGAAAAACCGTTTATATAATATTCTATGGTGTCAAGCCCTTCCGGCTCAAGAAACAATTGATGCTGCTCCTTTTCAGAAAATGTCACAATCTTATCCTCAATGCTCGGGCAATAACGTGGACCAATGCTCTGAATGGTTCCATCAAACATCGGGCTATCTTCGAAGCCCTTCTCTAATTCAGAATGTACCGAAAGATTCGTATATGCTATGTAACAACTCCTGTGTTTGGAATAATCCACTTCACCATCCAGGTAGCTGAACTTTCGCATCTCCATATCTCCTGGCTGTTCCAGCAGCTTTTCAAAATCAATGCTTCTACCGTCTATCCTTGCAGGAGTTCCGGTCTTCATCCTGCCC
>SPBY01000507.1 GCA_004525825.1 Bacteroidia bacterium | reverse complement strand
TAGTATTCCACGGTGAATTCTGCCTTGGTCTGGATGCTTTCGTAGAACATGGTGTCCACATCGATCATTCCGAATTCGTCAGTGGCTGTGAGATAGTACTCGGTATCCTTGTAAGGAGGCTTGTAGGTGGTATTGGGGCGCAGCACAATGGTATCGTTGGGAATATCCAGGTCGGGATTGTCGGAGGTCCATTTGAAATTGAAATCGAGCACCCGGGTGATGGTGGATCCCGATACCGGGTCATAATAGACCAGGGTGTCGGGGAATACATATCCTGCCAGGGAGACATAGTCGCAGGTATAGCGGTATCCTGGCAGCAAACCCTCATCGGTTTGTTCTACGTAAGAGCTAAGATGATTCAGAAATACCCACGACATCATGGTGGTATCGATGCCTGTCCCGTTCCAAACCCTCACCCTGTATCCTCCCTCTTCCAGGTTGGAGACAGACGAGGAGGGGATTCCCACATCGCTGCTGAAAGAAGGATCAAATGCACCCGTGCCCGGATTGTACCTGCGCCATTCAAAATTGAAATTACCGGGCCCGGGATAGCGTGCACTCAATGTCCCCTGTTTAGGTACACCGTCAGTCTGATAAAATACAAAAAGAGGGTCTCTGTCAGTATTCCCGGGAGGATAGCTCAAGGTATCCACGTGATCGGCTGCGGGAGAGCTTACCTGCGCCACCACCGGAGAAATGGAACTCAGGGCGAAGATCATGCCCATCGTCCACCCTAAACCATACTTTTTAACATGCACTCCCGCTAATGTCATGGATGAAGTTTACACTATAAACGAATTAATGCCAAATTATTATACGAACAGAGGGCCCGTAAAATTGCATTTTTTGGCTTAACTGTGCAATACTTTATTCTTTTCCCTGCGATTCGCAGGGACCATCTTCCATCAACATATGTTATCTTAGTCCACCGATTAAAAAGAACAGTTTGGAAGCAATCAGGAAGGATCTCAACGAGGCACAGCAGGAGGCAGTATTAAATCACAAGGGTCCGGCCCTGGTCATAGCCGGAGCAGGATCGGGCAAGACCCGTGTGCTGACCTACAGGATTGCGTACCTGCTATCGCAGGGAATCCCACCTTCCAGGATCCTGGCCCTAACCTTCACCAACAAGGCCGCCAACGAAATGAAAGAACGGATCGCCTCCATGGTCTCTCCCGACCTGGCAAGGGCGCTCTGGATGGGCACCTTCCACTCCCTGTTTGCGAGAATCCTGCGCAGGGAGGCTGAGGCGCTTGGCTTCCCCTCCTCTTTCACCATTTACGATACCATTGATTCACGAAGCCTGATCAAAACCATTGTGAGGGAGTTGAGCCTGGATGAGAAAATATACAAACCCTCCGAAGTATTTGGCCGCATCTCTGCAGCCAAGAACAACCTGGTTACCCCCGATGTATATATGAGCAGTGGAGAGTTCCAGGTACGCGACCAGGTATCGCGCCGTCCCCGGCTGGGAGAGGTTTATGACCGCTATGTGAAGAGGTGTAAGCACTTCGGGGCCATGGATTTTGATGACCTGCTGCTTCAGACCAACCTGCTTTTCAGGGATCATCCGGCCGTACTCGATAAATACCGGGAGGCCTTCGCTTATGTGCTGGTGGATGAATACCAGGATACCAACTACTCCCAGTACATGATTGTGAAGAAACTTTCGGAGATCCACAGAAACCTGTGCGTGGTGGGCGATGATGCCCAGAGCATTTACTCTTTCCGGGGAGCCAGGATCGAGAACATGCTCAATTTTAAAAGCGACTATCCCGACTACCGCATTTTCAAGCTGGAGCAAAACTACCGTTCCACCCAGACCATTGTCAATGCGGCCAACAGCGTGATCAAAAAGAACCGTGGTCAAATCTCCAAGGAGGTATACTCCCTGAACGAGAGCGGTGAACCCATCAAGGTTTTAAAGGCGGCCGACGATCGCGAGGAGGGATTCATGGTGGCCCGGCACATCTCCGATCTCAGGTTTCGGCAGCAGCTGGAATACAAGGATTTTGCCATCCTTTACCGGACCAACGCCCAGAGCCGGATCTTTGAAGAGAGCCTTCGGCGCATGAACATTCCCTACAAGGTGTATGGATCGCTCTCCTTTTACCAGCGCAAGGAGATCAAGGATCTGCTGGCCTATTTCCGGATCACGGTCAACCCCAGGGACGATGAATCGCTGAAAAGGATCATCAATTACCCCATGCGTGGGATTGGCAAGACCACCGTGGATAAGCTGAATGCCTATGCCGAGAAACTGGATTCGCACATTTGGGATGTACTGACCCACCTGGACCAGGTCCACCTAGATTTCAACAAGGGATCCCTTGCCAAACTTCAGGGTTTTACAGCTCTGATCAGAGGTTTCCATAAGCGTTTGCATGAAATGGAGGCCTTCGATCTGGCTTATACCATTGCCATGGAAGCCGGAATCATCAGGGAGCTGCAAGCAGAAAAGACCCCGGAGAATGTAAGCAGGTTCGAAAACATTGAAGAGTTGCTCAATGGTATCAAGGTCTTCACCGACGATCCGGAAAGGGAAGGGGATAGGAACCTGGGGGATTACCTGCAGGAAGTAACCCTGATGACCGATGCTGACAATGAGAAGGATGAAGACCGGAACAAGGTAAGCATCATGACCATCCATTCGGCCAAAGGACTGGAATTCAAGCATCTGGTGATTGCCGGGGTGGAGGAGGAGCTATTCCCCTCACAGATGAGCACCGACAATCCCAAGGACCTGGAGGAGGAGCGAAGGCTTTTTTACGTGGCCCTCACCCGTGCCGAGAAATCAGTTGTCCTTACCTATGCGGCCCTCAGGTACAAATGGGGCATTCAGAACGCCTGTTCTCCCAGCCGCTTTATTAAAGAGATCGACAAGAAGTACCTGGAGCTTCCGCCCGACTTCTTCCCGGTCCTCCCGGGCAAGGAGCAGGTCGAGCCAGAGAAAGAAAAGTTTGTCCCCCTGGCTTACCGGAAGGCCATGGAACGCAAATCCCAGCCCACCAATATCCAGTCGGGTAGGCGAAAACTGATTAATGTGAACCAGGCCGCACGCCCGTCATACCCTGCCCAATCCTCTACACCTCCTAAAGACTTTAACCCTTCGGATCCCGGATTAATCAAAGTGGGCACCAGGGTGGAGCATCCCCGCTTTGGCATCGGGGAGGTGCATGC
>SPBY01000332.1 GCA_004525825.1 Bacteroidia bacterium | reverse complement strand
GTGATTCATAAATTCGATGAAATCGGGGGCCGAGGCATGCCCGGGGTAGGGGGCATAGAAGTGGTCGGGACGACCGTTGCGCCAGAACAGGATCCAGGCTGCTTTGCGGGTCGAAACATTGGCATTCAGGGTGCTAAGCACTACTTCGGTAAACCATTTATCGTTTGGGATGGTCTCCAGCCCGGTTTCGGAAACGGCCATCAGTTTGTGATGACTGGTGGAAAGAGAATCCATGATCACCAGCCTGTTCACAGTCTGCACCGACGATTCTTTGGATCGGAAGCCCTGGTAATCGTCCAGTGCCATAACATCCACATAGTCGTCGCCGGGATAGAATTCCATGTATTGTTCTGCTGTACTGAACTTATCGGGCGAATAGGCAATGATCAGCTGATGAAGCTTATGCTTATTGCGAAGGTAGTCGATGGTGAAGCGAAACAGCGCTTTGTACTGTTCAGCCGAGCAATTCCCCTTGCCCCACCAGAACCAGGACCCGGTCATTTCGTGAAAGGGTCGGAAGATCACCGGGATCAGCTCCCCCTTTGCGGTCTTCAGGCTGGAGAAAAAGTCCGCCGCCAGGTTCAGCTTTTCCAGGTAAAGTTCATGAACCGCTCCCCCTGGAAGACAGGCTTCCACGCAGGAATCCGTGTCCCAGCTGCTTCCTGTGATGGCGTAGTTGCGCATGTGCCAGCTAAAGGTAGAGATTCCTCCCTTTTCATACGCGGCAATGGCCCATTGCTTCATGTCCTCAAAAGGAACCCCGTCAATGTTTTCCGTGTCGCCCAGGTGTCCAAGGTCCCACCCAAACACGGCAGGGTGGTCGCCCAGCACATCGTTGATGTCGGTGCGGAACTCCTCTCCCTTCCAGCCCATACCATAGGCCAGTGCATCCTGGTGACCGACCATTACTTGCTTGCCCGATAAATCATTCATGTGCCCGAACAGGGCCACAGCCATGGGAGTGGCTTTCAGATCGCTCAGAGTAGGGGGCATTGCCGCCTTGTGAAGCTTTTCATCACTGCTTTTTCCAGTACCCGTTTGGCAGGCAAAAAGGGTTCCGCTCAGGCAGCAAATTAAAATGATTCTAAACGACATAGTTGGGAGAGCTTGGTTCGAAGGGTAAAAATATTATTATTTTTGAGAAATATACCGAAAGACTCATCTTCCATGCCAGTCCTGAAGAGCATCAATCCATTCAATCCATCCAGGATCATCAATTATCCCCAGGTATCGGACATGAACCTGGCACTGCAGGTGGGGCGTTCGCACAACGCTTTTGCAAAATACCAGCATACTTCCTTTAAGAAAAGGGCAAAACTAATGAAGTGTGTGAGCGCCATTCTCCGGGAACGAAGCAGGGAGTTTGGAGAGGCGATCACCAGCGAAATGGGAAAGCCGGTGGGGGAGGCAGAGGCTGAAGTGAGAAAGTGTGCCTGGGTATGTGACTTTTATGCCGAACATGCTGAAGGATTTCTGAAAGCCAAACATATTGAAACAGAAGCAGATGAGAGCATGGTGATTTATGAACCGCTGGGACCTGTCCTTGCCGTGATGCCCTGGAATTTCCCCTTCTGGCAGGTGTTCCGCTTTGCTGCCCCGGCCCTGATGGCAGGGAATACGGTGCTGTTGAAGCACGCTTCCAATGTGCAGGGATGTGCAGGAATGATCGAATCCATATTTTCGGAAGCCGGATATGAAGAAGGGATTTTCCAAAACCTGGCCATAGGCTCGGACCGTGTGGCATCGGTCATAGCCAACGAGTATGTGAGGGCGGTAACTCTCACCGGATCTGAACAGGCCGGTGTGGCTGTGGCAACTGAGGCTGGAAGGCACCTGAAAAAATGCGTTCTGGAACTTGGCGGAAACAACGCCTTTGTGGTCTTGAACGATGCCAATCAGGACCTGACCCTGAACCTGGCCATCCCGGCCAGGATGCAGAACGGTGGACAGAGCTGCATTGCTGCCAAAAGATTTATCCTGGAGTCGTGGATTGCGGTAGACTTTGTACCCAGGCTTATAAGCATGGTAGAAGAACTTGTGGTGGGCGATCCCATGGAAGCGACAACCCAGGTGGGTCCCCTGGTTTCGGTGAAGCAGGCCAAAGAGGTGGAAGGACAGGTGGCAGAATCCATCAGGATGGGTGCCAAACTTCTGCTGGGCGGAAAGCGCTTAGGGCCCTTCTATGAGCCAACCGTTCTCGCGGGGATTACACCGGGCATGCCGGTATTCGACGAGGAGGTTTTCGGACCCGTATTTGCCATCATGGAGACGGATTCCCCCCAACAGGCTCTTGAATTTTCTAACCAGTCGAGATTCGGACTGGGCGTGCAGTTGTTTACCCAGTCGGAAAGCTCCATGGCCCTATTTGTAAAAGGGGCCCGGGAGGGAGCCGTGTTCATCAATGCCATGGTGAAATCGGATCCCAGGTTGCCCTTTGGAGGCACCAAGCGTTCCGGATACGGTCGCGAATTATCTGAAGAAGGAATTAAGGAGTTTGTAAACATAAAAACTGTCTGGATCGGCTAACGGTCTGGCCCTAAATCTAAATCCATCATTCCCATGAAGAAGATCTTTTTTATGGTTGCCACGCTTTTTTCCCTGGTGGGATTAGTGGCACAAAGCACATCTTTCACAAAACCTTCCGTCTTTTTTGGATTTGAACCGGGATCGGACCGGAACCTGTTTACCTATGAACAGCTCATCGAATACCTGGTGAAGCTCGACGGGGAGTCGGACCGCATCCATATGGAGGAAATCGGGCATTCACCCATGGGAAGGCCCATGTACATTGCCTTTATCTCCAGCGAAGAGAACATCGCGAACCTGGATGCCATGAAAAAAGTGAACCGCGAACTGGCCCTGAATCCCGACATAGATCCCGGTGTCCTGGAGGATATGGTCACTAAGGGGAAGGTATTTGTACTGGCCACGCTTTCCATGCACTCTTCGGAAGTAGCGCCTTCTCAGGCAGCCCCGCTGATCGCTTATGACCTGGCCACCACCAGCGACCCAAAGAAGCTGGAATGGCTCAACAATGTGGTCTACATGATGGTTCCCAATCATAATCCCGACGGCATGGACCTGATTGTGGAGGACTACCTGAAAAACAAAGGCACCAAGTACGAAGGAGCATCGCTTCCTGCCGTGTACCATAAATACGTGGGACACGACAACAACCGCGATTTTGTGATCCTTTCCCAGGAGGATACCAAAGCCATTGCCGGCATTTACAACCTAAGCTGGTTTCCGCAGGTAATGGTCGAAAAGCACCAGATGGGATCCACCGGAGCCCGCTATTTTGTGCCCCCCAACCACGATCCCATTGCCGAAAATGTGCCTGCAGGGATCTTTCACTGGAGCGGAGTATTCGGACAGCACATGGCCACCGATATGACCGCCGACGGACTGGCCGGGGTGTCGCAACACTACATTTTCGATGATTACTGGCCCGGTTCTACAGAAACCTGTATCTGGAAGAATGTGATCGGGTTCCTTACCGAAGCCGCCAGTGCACAGACCGCAACCCCCATTTACGTTGAGCCCACAGAACTCAGTGTGGGGGGGAAGGGTCTCTCGGAATACAAGAAAAGCATCAACATGTTGTTGCCCTGGGAAGGGGGATGGTGGCGCCTGGGCGATATAGTGGAGTATGAGCTCTCATCCACCATGTCCATCCTCAAGACGGCCTCGCTCTACCGGGAGGATATCCTCGCATTCAGGAACCGCATGTGCAGGGAGCAGGTAGAACTGGGGAAGACCGAGGCACCTTATTATTACATCATGCCACAGGCGCAGCATGACCAGGGTGAGCTGGTCAACCTGGTGAACCTGATGAAGGAGCATGGGGTGGAGGTCTATGCCCTGGATGAACAGGTGATCCTGGATGGAAAGATCTACCAGGCAGGCGATGTGGTGATCCCTCTGGCCCAGCCCTTCAGGTCCTTCATCAAAGAGGTGATGGAGACGCAGGAATACCCCGAGAGGCACTATACCCCGGGCGGAGAACTCATGCAGCCCTACGATATTGCCAGCTGGTCGCTTCCACTTCACAGGCATGTCACTTCCCACGAGATCGACGTACGAAGCAAGGATCTGGAAGGCAAGCTTAGTCTGATTGAAGGAAGCTACGATCTGAAAGCGAAAAGCTTACCCCAATCCGCCGCTGTGGTGCTGACGGTCCAATCCAACGAATCGTTCCGGGCCGTATTCAAGGCCCTGGAGCAGGGACTGAAAGTGCAGCGTCTGAAGGAAGATATCGAGCTGGGTGGCAAGGCCTACGGAGCAGGCAGTTTCATTTTGTACAAAGGTTCCAAGAATCAGGAATGGGAGGCTGTGCTCGATGAGCTCCCCTTCGATGCGGCAGAACTGCTCGACAAAAGGACATTCCCGGCCGACCCGGTGGAGCTTCCCAGGATCGCTCTGGTGGAGACTTACTTTGCTGACATGGATGCCGGTTGGACCCGCTTTGTGTTTGACTCCTACCACATTCCCTTTACCGTGCTGCACCCGGGCGATTTCAAAGGGAGGGATCTTGCCGCTGATTTTGATGTGGTGATCTTTCCCGACAACGACAAGGAGGTCCTGATGACCGGCAAACGGAAGTCTGGC
>SPBY01000682.1 GCA_004525825.1 Bacteroidia bacterium | reverse complement strand
CGGATACCGGCTTTTTAATCTGTACGCCTGCATCCATCAGAGCCAGTGTTCCGGCACACACGGTAGCCATGGATGAGGAGCCGTTGGATTCCAGAATGTCGGAAACAATCCGGAGGGTGTAAGGCATATCATCGGACGAAGGAAGCATTCCTTTCAGAGCCCTGTGAGCCAGGTTTCCATGGCCCACTTCCCTGCGGCTGGTGCCTCTGTTTGGACGGGCTTCGCCTGTAGAGAAAGCCGGGAAATTATAGTGAAGCAGGAATTTATCATTCCCTTTTTTCATTACATCATCGATGAGTTTGGAATCCATCTTTGTTCCCAGGGTAACGGTAGTAATGGATTGCGTTTCACCTCGAGTGAAAACTGCCGAACCGTGAGCTGAAGGGAGGTAATCCACTTCGCTCCAGATGGGGCGGATCTCATCAGTCTTCCTTCCGTCCAGACGAATTTTATCGTCGAGGATGGCCCGGCGGACCGCTTCCTTCTCCACGTCGTGGTAGTATTTTGCCACCAGCATTTCGTTTACTTCCCCTTCTTCTCCAGCTTCTTTAACGAGTTTAGCAAGAAAGTCCTCTTTTACTTGGCCAAAGGCTTCGCTACGGGCATGCTTGTCAGCATTCCCTGATTTGGCAATCTTGTACGCTGCATCATAGGTCTCTTTCCAGGTGCGTTTGCTTAGCTCCTCGTCTTTGACTTCGTGGCTATATTCTCTTTTCTCTTCTTTCCCCGTTTTCTTGGTCAGGGCAAGCTGGGCCTTGCACATAGGCTTGATGGCCTCATGAGCAAACTTGATGGCTTCCAGCATGTCAGCTTCACTTACCTCCTTCATCTCACCTTCTACCATCAGGATGTTGTCGTAGGTGGCACCCACCATGATCTCAATATCCGCCTCTTCCATCTGGGAGAAAGTGGGGTTCACCACCATTTTCCCATTTACCCTTGCCACGCGTGCTTCGGCAATGGGTCCGTGGAAAGGCACGTCTGATACAGCCAGAGCTGCAGATGCTGCCAGCCCGGCCAGTGCATCAGGAGGGGTATCTGCCTCAGCAGACATCAGGGTTACGTTGACAAAAGTGTCGGCATGGTAATCGTCCGGGAAAAGAGGACGCAGTGCCCGGTCCACCAGCCTGGCTATAAGAATTTCATAATCGGATGGCCTGGCTTCACGCTTCAGGAATCCTCCGGGAAATTTCCCCAGTGCGGCATATTTCTCTTTGTAATCTACGGAAAGTGGCATGAAGTCCGTATCCTCTTTGGCATTTTTGGCGCTGACCACAGAAGCCAGCATCATGGTGTCGCCCATGCGAACCATAACGGCGCCGTCTGCCTGCTTGGCAAGGACACCTGTTTCTATAATGATTGAACGACCATCGCCTAAATCGATGGTTTCCTGAATTGCTTTTGGTTTCGACATAATGACTGATTAAATACTATGAATAAGAAAAAAGGCAATCGGATAATTGCCTTTTTTCGTAACTAAAATTCTTTATTTCCTGATCTTGAGGGATTTGATAATGGCACGATACCTCTCGATATCTTTCTCCTTGAGATAATCAAGCAGTTTCCTCCTTTTACCTACCAGTTTGAGCAGGGCCCTCTGAGTGCTGTAGTCCTTCTTATTGGTCAGCAGGTGCTGAGTAAGGTGATTGATCCGTGTGGTAAAGATTGCAATCTGGCCTTCGGCTGAACCTGTATCAGCCTCGGATTTGCCATACGTCTTGAAGATTTCCTTCTTTTTCTCCGTTGTTAAATACATCCTGTTTTTCTACTTTAATATACCATATCGATTTTCGAGTTGCAAAGGTATTTATTTTTTTTTGAAATAGCAATAGATTGATACTGGATTAGGCTCCAGTATCACTGGTCGTTATCGTATTGATTAGCTGTCTGATCTGAGTTCGGGTTCCCAGGGCAAACAGCTTGTCGGAGGGGCTCAGGGTAGTTTCCGGAACCGGATTGATCAGGTAGGAGTTGTCCTTTCGCTTCATTCCTATGATATTGGCACCCGAGGTGTTTCGAATATCAAGTTCGATGAGGGATTTCCCCTCAAAGCAGGTGGCGAGTTTTTGCAAGGAGATTTCTTCAAGAACCACACTTTCCATGCTCTGAAGCAGTATCAGTTCGATGAACTCCATTACATCGGGTTGAGCCACCAGCTTGGCCATGCTTTGTCCACCAAGCTTATCAGGCATGATTACGT
>SPBY01000218.1 GCA_004525825.1 Bacteroidia bacterium | reverse complement strand
TTGGGTCCGGTTACCTCCACCTCCAGGTAACTGAGACCCCTTAGTCCCACGGTAATGGAAGGTATATCCTGGGCGATCATGGTGGTATCTGAGATCAGAATGATGTCGGCCTTTAGCAGCTCCTTGTTCTCTTTGCAAAATTGTTTCAGGTTGGGAGAACCGATCTCCTCCTCTCCCTCTATCATGAATTTCACATTGCACCTAAGGGTCCCTGTCGCATTCATTAGTTCAAAGGCCTTCACATGCATAAAGAGTTGCCCCTTGTCATCGTCCGCTCCACGGGCAAAGATCTTCCCATCGCGTACTTCCGGCTCAAATGGGGGAGAATCCCAAAGATCAAGGGGTTCTGCAGGTTGCACATCATAGTGTCCGTATACCAGCACTGTGGGCATGGCTTCGTCTACCATTTTGTATCCATAAACCACGGGCCATCCGGAGGTCTCTTTTACCTCGGCATGATCGGCACCCGCTGAAAGCAGGGAAAGCTTAAAATGATCGGCCGCAAGGTGCATATCCTCTTTGCCATCGGACCTGGAGCTGACAGAAGGAATCCGGATCAGGTCAAACAACTCTTCCAGGAATCGCTCCTTGTGATCTTCCACGTATTTTTTAATTGCCTCCATAAGTAGTATATTTTATAAGGTAATATTTAATAGTTCAAGGTTTATGGATCAGCTCACGGTATACAATTTCAAGTTCATCATAAAATGCCTGTCCGTAAACACGGACAATGGGGTCCCTGAGAAATCTGAATACAGGCAATCCTTCCTTCTCTCCCAGGATTCGGGCCGGTTCACAAACACTCCAGCGGTGATAATTGAGGGCTATCCCTTGCTTCAGCTTGCTCACTCGGATGGGATATAGATGGCACGAAACTGGTTTTCTAAAGGGAATGGCACCCTCCTCAAAAGCCTGCTCCACTGCGCAGCGGGCAATGTTATCCTCAAATACCACATAGGCACACTCCTCCCTGCCCACAAGCGGGGTCACCTTATCCCCATCCCCATCAATTATCCAGGCTCCCTGCTCAGAAACTGCCCTCACTCCTTCAGCACGCATATAAGGCCTGATGTCCACCCATCCGTCGGCAAGCGCCTTTGCCTCATCCTCCTCCAGGGGAGCCCCTGATTCCCCAAAGACACAGCAGTTTCCTTCACATTTCTCCAGGTGACAAATAAATTGTTTGTCGAACAGGTCCCTGCTAACAATTATGGCTCCTATCTGAATCATCCTCGGTAACCAAAACACAAATGTGCAAAAAAAACACTTGATCCAAGTTCTATTTCACAACATCTCATTTGTTAAACAACAAATTCTTGAGTAATTATTAATTCTTGTATTTCAAGGTATTATACTTTTTTGTTTAATTTTATATGTTAATCTCTTAAACAATAATGGGCCACCTATGTTTAACATTCATAAATATTCATTAAACATTATAGACATGAAAACAAATGAGAAACAAGTAGCACTATTGAATCCGGTACAAATGATGAAAACAACTTTCATTGCCTTGATGATGGTACTCTTCGTCAGCACCACCATGGGTCAGCGTAACGTTTTAGACATTGTGGTGGGTAGTGATGACCACACAACTCTCGAAGCAGCGGTGATAGCAGCGGAGCTGGCCGATGATCTACAGGGAAAAGGGCCCTTTACCCTATTCGCTCCTACCGATGCCGCCTTTGAAGCCTTGCCGGAGGGGACCGTATCATCTCTTCTGGAAGATCCCACAGGAGCACTGGCTAATATTTTGCTCTACCATGTGGTAGGTTCCATGGCTTATTCCACAGATCTGTCAAATGGTCAAATGATCAGTACCCTTCAGGGGGATCAAATTGCTGTGAAATTTAAAAATGGGAAAGCTTATATCAACGATGCTATGGTAATAGTAGCCGATATCAAGGCCGACAATGGGGTAGTACATGTGATTGATGCAGTGATAGTCCCCCCCGCAAAAATGGCATCTGTAGACACAGCCATCAGCTCTTCGTCTTCCGGCGGATGTGACTAATAATCTTATCCAGACCGGTAATGTTCAAATTGCATTGAGGCAGTTCAGGGTTAGTTTAGTTAGTTGATTACCGGTTCAGGTGAAGGCTGTCCGCTCAGGTGGATGGCCTTCTTTTATTTATCTTTAAGCGATGCAAAGATTTTTGGCCATAGGCTTGCTTGGAATGCTATGTTGGACACCTATTTTCTCGCAGGTATCTTACCTCCATCGACCCGACCTCCTGGAGAAGGTGGCTTCTGCCCTGGGCAATACTTACAATTTTGCTTTTGACGAGGCACGTGTCACCCAGAAAGAACTCCTGCACGCCACTCCAAATCATCCTGCTCCCATGTTTCTTGAAGCATTGATCATATATTGGGAACACTTTCCCCTGTTGCCGGACAATACGGCTTCTGACCGCTTTGTGCATCTGATGGACCGGAGCGTGGAGCTGGCTGAGGAGCTCATAAAAAATGAAGAGACATACCAGGAAGGCATTTTTTTCGACCTGTTTGGAAGGGCCTTTAAGGCCATGTTCTGGGCCGATAACGGGAAAACGGGCAAAGTGATTCCCGACCTTGGAATCATGTATCGACGCACCAAAGAAGGATTTGAGATGAAAGACCAGTTTGTGGAGTTCTATTTTTCGACCGGTCTCTACAATTACTATATTGAAGCCTACCCTGAGGCCCACCCGGTTTATAAACCATTGCTATCTTTTATGCAGGAAGGAGACAAGCAGCTTGGCCTGGAACAACTCAACCATGCCATCAACCATACAGTTTACCTGAAGGTGGAAGCCTTGCACTTTATGTCTCTTATTCAGCTGAAATACGAAGAGGATCTGCCATCTGCTGCCGTCTATGCCCGCCGCCTTCACCACGATTACCCTGATAACATATACTACCAGGGGCACCTTCTTACCATCCTGCTGCACCAGCATAGCTATGTGGAAGTGCAGGAGATGCTCAGAATCATGGAAGGGCAGAAAGATCCCTGGTCAGAAATGATTCGCACCCTGGCCGAGGCTTTTATGGCAGAGAAACAAAGTGGCAACGATCTTCTGGCCGGTGAAGGATACCAGAAGCTTATGAAATCAGCAGATTCTTTCGGACCCTTTGCCGACGTCTACGCGGCCATGGCTTACCTGGGCCTTTCAAGGCTGAATGAACAAAAGGGATTGGAAAGAGAAGCTCACGAGTATGCACGGAAAGCTTCCAAACTTACTGCCTACCGCTTCATCCTCGACGAGTAGGCAAGCGTTCCCAGGTAATCAACCATACCCCCAGCAGGGTGAGCAATCCTCCCACCAACTGAAGAGAAGAAGGAAACACTCCAAGGAACACCCAGGCCAGAACCAGTGTCCACACCCCTTTGGTGCTAATGATCAGCGAGGTTTTGGTGGCCTCAATGAGTTTCAAAGCCTGGTAGGCGAATACGATGACAATTAACGTTTCCAGGAGGGATCCAATGGCCAGATCCCGCCACAAAGGCATGGTAATCTCAGGCATGTCGCCTGTTCCAAAGCTTAGTAAAACCATGGCCACAGCCAGCAGGAAGGAACGAATCAGCGACATGTATCCCGGGATCAGGAAAAGGTGAAATCGCCGGGCAAAGACGGTAGCCAGTGAAAAAAGGAATGAGGCCGTGATTACATAGATAGCCCCCGGATCCAGAAATCCGGCAAATCCGCCCTGCCGGTAATTGATCACAAACAAACCTATGATGGTAATCAGAATACCTGCCAGCTGGCTCTTTCGGAACCTTTCCTTCAGAAGGACAAGACCCATCAGGGTAACAAATACCGGCCCGATGTTCCCTATAAAGGAGACCACGGCCGGATTTTCCATGGCTTTTATGGCCAGATAAAATAGTCCGGTTGCTCCTCCTTCAAGCAATGCAATCACCAGTGCCACTGCCGATTTCTTTCCCAGAGATCCTTCCAGCTTCCGGTACTCCCGCCGTGCCAGGAACCACGCCCCGTTCCATATCACTCCCAATGAAAACCAAATCAGCCCAAACTGCACCATGCTTAGGTGGTTCAGTACCGATTTGGAGAAAACAAAAGAGGCCGCCAGGGCTAGTGAGGCACCAAGCGCAAACAAGATTCCGGTTGATTGATTGCTTTTCATTTACTACTTTCAGCTCATCAATGTCGACACAAATTAGCGAAATCCGGCGACATACAAGAAATACAGGATGCATGAGGACACCAGATGTGGATACCCTTCAGAATGATCCCCGCTACAGGAAAATCCTGGAGCTGGACTTCAGTGAGATGACCCCTTTTGTCCTGAACAACATCAGAGGAAAGGAGAAGATGGCAGTGCTTTTCATGGCCCTGAACCTGGCTACTGTAATATTTATTCTTGTTTACGTGGTGTGGGGAATCACATGGGATCATTTCGACGGCAGGCAAGTTTTCTTGCAAATGCTGGCAGGTGTGTTGGCCGGAAGCATTCTGATAATACCACCTCACGAGATCCTGCACGGAATAGCCTATCGCTTGCTCGGAGCCCGCCGTATCCGCTTTGGGGTGGATTTTCAACAATTCATTTTCTTTGTCACAGCCGACCGCTTTCCCATTTCCCGAAATGAGCTTCGTTTTCTGGCCATGACTCCCTTTACAGTCATCAACGCAGTATGCATCGCCCTGACCGCAACTTTGTTTACAGAATGGGCCCTCTTCTCTGCTACACTTCTGCTGAGTCACAACATCATGTGTATAGGTGACTTTGCCCTCACCAGCTATGCAAATAGGAACACAGGGGAACTATATACTTACGATGAAATTGAAAAAAGGAAGAGTTACTTCTACGAGAAAACCGGAGTCAATTAAATAGACACCTTCTCCATCATCTGTTTGGCCTTACTAGCTTTCTTTTTGCTCGTTTCGAAGTTAGTAGGGTCAATTTCAACTGCCTTCAAGTAGCTTTCATAGGCTTTCACGTACTGCTCTGTTTTCATGTAGAAATCGCCTTTGGAATCGTAGGGATTGGCCAGACCTGGTGCAACCCTGATATAGGCATCGAATGCTTCTTCTGCCTTGTCATACTGCTCCAGATCCGAGAATGCATACCCCAGTAAGTTGTAAGCATAGGAAAATTCAGGAACCGCTTCAATGGCATCATTCAGCGACTCGATGGCTCCTTCGATATCCTTATGAAAGTGGTATTGGATATAATACAGGATTTTGTGTGTGTAAGGATCGGAGGGATATAGGTCTACTAATTTCCTGAGGGTTTCAATAACTTTCTCATCCTGGCCGTCCACGAAATATTTCAGGGCTGTTTTTAGTAGTTCCTCTCCGTCGCTAAGCTCTGTATCAGACTGAAACGCTTCCTCGGCAACTCCCTTGGAGTCTTTGCTAAACATGAAATACATCCAGAAATAGGCCATGAAAAAATCCGGATCCTCCCCGACCGCATGCATAAGACTACCCCATGCAATGGATCCTTTTAACTCGTCATGCGCGACCATCCCGGTCTCATATAACTTAAGAGCCAGCTCCGAATCTGTGGTCACAGGCATACGCTCTGCAGATTCATCCCTGGTACATGCAGAAAATATAAGAATGGAAATAGCAATTACCGAGGTTAATACCCTTACCCTCATCATCATCAATTTTTCCAATCTTACGTCCAATACAAACATAATGTATTTCCCGGCCAAAATCAAATACTATTGATAAAGGAATGCCTTCCGGCGGCGAATGGCATTTCACTGTATGTCAAAGGCATTCATATAAACAAGGGGCCCGGAGACCCCTTGTTGAACCCTACAATTCCAGGGTTAAAGCTATGGATTGTACTCTTCCAGAATGGCCTCCACATAATCGGGGGCCACCCGTCCATAGGTTTTATCGCCCACCTCAATTTCCAGTTGTTTCTTAAATTCACTCAGCACCGTCTCTG
>SPBY01000491.1 GCA_004525825.1 Bacteroidia bacterium | reverse complement strand
GAGTATTCCTCTCCAGTTCTGAGGTCCTGGGCAGATCCCTGGTGCAAGGTGAATCCCAATATAAGGGCAAGGGACAGCTTTAGACAAGCATTCATGGTTCAGGCTTAGCTTATTAAGTACATCACTTCTTCCTGCTATAGGTATCCCTGCCTCAGTTTCCCATAAACAGGTTGGTGGAAGAAAATTCCGGATCGCAGGTAAGATTTACATGCAGTTTTCTTAGTCCCGCTTCATCACCGGGCGTGGGAATATGGGTCAGGTGGACCTCACAGTTCCGCATTTCGGCCAGTTTTTCAATGGCCAGCTGTGCTGCAGGATTAGAGATGGCTGAGATTCCGAGCATAATGAGGGTTTCTTCCAGATCTAAGTTTATCATTTTCCCGGTGAGGATCTCCTTTTTTAGGTAGGTCACTTTTTCAATCATGTTCGCAGGGAGAAGATACATGTGATCGGGCAATCCGGCCAGGTGTTTGGCAGCATTCAGAATCAGGCTCGAGGCAGAATGCATCAGTGGGGAATTCTTGCCGCTAATAATGGTGCCATCTCTTAGTTCCATGGCAGCCCCACATAACATTCCCTTGTTCCCTTTGTTCAGAGACTTGGCATCCAGGGCAGCCTGCCTGGCATGCTGGACGACTTTGCGGTCCTCCACCCTGGCATTTACCTTTTCCATAATCAATTCGGACCTGTCCAGGGCATCCCTGTCCACCAATCCCATGGTATATTCTACGGCACAGCGAAAATACCTTCGAATGATCTCCTGATGGGACGCTTCAGCGATAATTCCATCGTTCACGATGCCCGCGCTGGCCCGGTTGACCCCCATGTCGGTGGGACTTTTGTAGATGGATTCCTCCCCCGTTATTTTCTCAAGTATTCTTCGAAGCAAGGGAAAGGCTTCAATGTCCCTGTTATAGTTGACAGTTTTTTCATTGTACGCTTCCAGGTGATGATGATCTATCTGGACAATGTCCTTGAGATCTACCGTGGCAGCTTCATAGGCGATATTCACTTTGTGTGAGAGTGGAAGGTTCCAAATGGGAAAGGTTTCGAACTTGGCATAGCCTGCTTTCACGCCCAGTTTATACTCATGATACATGTTGTTCAGGCAGGTAGCCAGTTTCCCACTTCCCGGTCCGGGAGCAGTCACTACCACGATGGGTCTCCTGGTTTCAATGTAAGGATTGGCTCCATAGCCCTGATCACTGACAATCAAGTCCACATCCATGGGGTAACCCTTGGTATATCCATGGGTATATACCTTGATGCCATTTCTCTCCAACTTGTTTTTAAAAGAGGTGGCCTGGGGTTGATCCTGGTAACGGGTGATTACCACAGCTGTAATAGCCAGACCCCATTCTTTGAATTCATCAATGGTCCTTAAAGTATCTGAATCATAACTGATGCCGAAGTCCGCCCGGATTTTCTTTTTCTCAATAGCCCCTGCATGCACATAAAGGATGATGTCAATTTTATCTTTCAGCTCCTGGAGAAGGCGCATTTTTACATTGGGATCAAAGCCGGGCAGCACCCTCGAAGCATGGTAATCGTACATGATCTTTCCCCCGAATTCCAGGTATAGTTTTTCTTGGAACTGATCCACACGCTTGAGGATAGAGGCAGTTTGTTCCTTGATATAGGCTTCATTATCGAATCCTATTTTAAGGGCAGTCTCAGCTTTGTTGGTCATAATTAGAAAGGAATAATTTTCAGGGTGAAATGGAGCTCCAATATAGGTATAATCATTTTTCATCAAAGCGATTCAAAGCAGAATCAATAAGCATCTTTTAATTGCGATAGGATACTAGGGGCAAACTCCTACCGCGTATAAAAGTCTATAGTTCCCTTATGCTTATCTTCCGGAAGGTAATTGAAGATTCCCCGTGCTTGCCCTGGAATCCAATGGAACCTTTAGTGGGCAGCTGGGCAAAGGGAGTGGGCAGCCAGCTGGGGATTTCGCTCCCGTCCGGATTGCTGGTCCCGGAGGTCCATTCTGACATGTCCATGGTGGTCACTTTCTTGTCATTCAACTCCACCTCAATCAGCTGGCCCTGGCAGGTGATTTTCATCCGGTTCCATTCACCCGGGGGAAGGACCACCTTTTGCTCATTGGCCGGCAGATGGCCAAATATGGCTCCGCACTGGTAATCCTTGCGTTCGCTTCCCCATTTTTCGCCATGGTCATCGGCTATCTGTATCTCTACCGAGTTGGGAATCCAATTCTCCTGATCGGTACAGTAAACGATGATTCCGCTGTTGGTCCCGGCCTCATTCATAAATTCAAATTCCAGCTGGAAATTTTCGTATTCCCCCGGGGCCCAGACTACTTTGTCTTCCAGTGCCACCAATTGATCCTCCTGGATTTCCCAGCTTCCCTCTTCGAAATTAGCCAGGCTAAAATTCTCCCCGAAAAGAAGTTTCCCATCCGGGGTATTGGTAGAACAGGCGAAAGAGGCAAATAGCAGGATCAGGCTTGTCAATGCATTACTCATGTGTTTCATTTTAGATAGTTTTAGAGTTAGATTCAGTATTCTTCAATGCCGCAATGGCCAGTAGCACACCCAGAACGATTCCCAGGAAGGCCGCAAATAATACCCTGAATTCCTCCGGCAGGAGGAAAGTGATGGTCTGTGCAGGGATCCAGAAAATTGGGATGGTCCTTTTAAACACAAAATTCCATTGAACATCCCAGTTGATTTCTTTAAATATCCGTAATTTTATGGAAAGTCATCATCACCGGGGCATAGAAAAGATTCAGGGCAGTAGAAATGCTGAAAGAAACCAGTACCTTCTTCCAGCTGAGTGCAGAATGCAATAGCTGGCCGGCATCCTTAAAACCCACCTTCTCCAGAAAAATTGGCGTTCCGGCTGCGAAAACAAAGAAGGGGAGAAAGAAGACAAGCACCCCAAGCAAAAAAATAAGATCCTTTCGCACACTCATGGTATCATCCTTTTTTGAGAAACTTCCATGTCGTTCCCCCATAGCATAAGCTTTGAGAATGTCCGGAATACCATGCCCGACTCACACATCACCGGGGTGGAGAAACTCCCCTCACCCAGGTCAAGGATTCCATCTAATTCATAGCTTGAATCGGCTTTAAGAACTATTACTTTACCAGCTTTACTTATGCAATAGAGCTTTCCTCCCACCCATACGGGTGATCCATAGAGGGGCCCGGCAGGTCGCTCCTTCCAAAGCAGTTCACCATTGGCGAGGCGGACACAGGCCACCGTTCCGTTATCCATATATAGGAAGAGCAAGTCGTCTTTGACCAGAGGGGTGGGTACATAGGG
>SPBY01000335.1 GCA_004525825.1 Bacteroidia bacterium | reverse complement strand
GCCATTGCAAAAACCCTGAGCATGACCATGAAGATAGCCCAGGCGGCCCACGAACGGGGGGTACCCTGCTTCTGCGCCGACCTGACGGTGAATCCCATCCTGGTGGAGTGGAACAAGGCCATCGCCTGCCGCCTGGCCCCCTTCCCCGGTCTGGGGCTTGGACTGCTGGAAACCAACGGTCACCAGAACTACAAGAACTGGGAGACCATGGTAAGCTATCATCCCTACCCGGAGGCCGGCTGGAGGCTTACCCAGGAAGGGGTATTTAACCTGGACAAGGATTACTACGCGAAAAGCGGCGGGATCTTTGCCCCTTCTCCCCACTACCAGGAGATGCTCAGGTTCTGATCACTCTATTGAAGCTTGATTTTCCGCTTTTTGCCCTAAGCTGTTTTACTCTTTCTTCCGGGATCTCCTGTTTGGTGGTAATAGCGGCATCGTACCAGTAGTCCTCGTTGTTGGCCACATAGATCTTACCCGTAGAAGGGTCCACGTAGTACACCATCGAACAAGCATGCACATTGAGAGATCCAGTCAGGACACCCAGCTGGAGGAGAAAGAGGAATCGTCTGACAAACAATGGAAACCACGTGGCAAAGCATGGCATTTATTTACAAATTAAGCAAGTGTAAAGGTAAACAGTTCATGAATATCTTGCTATTATTGTATATGCAGAAGAAATTCATCGGTTTCTTCCTGGGTATTGCCGCTTTCCTGGTCATCCTGCTCTTTACGGATCTGGAACCGGGAAAACCTGAAGTGACAGCTACCCTGGCCGTGGCCACCTTGATGGCCATCTGGTGGGTTACGGAAACCATTCCCCTGGCCGTTACGGCCCTGGTACCCATGGTCCTTTTCCCCGCTCTGGGAGTGCTGGACGGGAAAACCGTTTCGGAGGTGTACATCAACCATATCATCTTTGTGTATGTGGGAGGTTTTATGATGGCCCTGGCCATGGAGAAGTGGAACCTGCACCGGCGGATCGCAATGAAATTACTGGTATTCATAGGGGTGAGTCCGGGACGGATCCTGGTCGGGTTTATGGCCACCTCGGCCTTCCTGTCCATGTGGATCTCCAACACGGCCACCACCATGATGATGATCCCCATCCTTATGTCCATTGTCAGCAGCCTGGAGGAGAATCTCACGGGCAAATCAATCAGCAAATATGCCACTGGGCTCTTACTTGCCGTTGCCTATAGTTCTTCCATCGGGGGCATGTCGACCCTGGTGGGCTCCCCCACCAATTTGGTCTGTCCCAAGATCCTTACCATGCTCTACCCCGGGGCTCCGGAGATCTCCTTCACCAGCTGGATGGTCTTTGCCCTTCCCATCTCGGTGATTATGCTGGTGGCTGTGTGGCTGGTCATTCACTTCTTGTTCAGGCCCAGGGAAAAATGGCAGGGCCTGGACCGGGACCATTTCAAAAAGGCTTACCAGGAACTGGGAAAAGCCAGCCGTGAGGAGCGAATTGTGTTTGTGCTTTTTCTTACCCTGGCCCTGCTCTGGATCACCAGGGCCGGGATCTCCACCAATGGATTTACCATCCCCGGATGGGCGCAAATATTCAAGACCCCCGATTTCATTAACGACGGCACCGTGGCCATGTTTATCTCCATTGTCCTCTTCATCGTTCCTGCCCCCAACCACAAAGGGCAAAGGATCATGGACTGGAAAACGGCACAAAGAATCCCCTGGAACATCGTGCTTCTTTTCGGAGGTGGATTTGCCCTGGCCCTTGGATTTCAGTCCTCCGGACTGGCCATCTGGTTCGGGGAGCAGCTGTTATGGACCAAAGGGATCAGTCCCTACCTGATCTTGCTGGCAGTGGTGGCGCTGATGTCCTTTCTTACCGAACTCACCTCCAACGTGGCCTCCACCCAGATGCTCCTGCCGGTCTTTGCCAGCCTGGCCCTCAGCAGCGGGAACAATCCGCTCTTACTGATTGTGCCAGCCACCCTGGCTTCCTCTCTGGCCTTTATGCTGCCCACAGCCACACCTCCCAATGCCATCATTTTCGGTACCAACCGGATTAAGATCGCCACCATGGTGCGCACCGGCTTTTTGCTGAACATGATCGGAATCCTGGTGGTGGTGCTGGTCACCTGGTTGCTGGGTGCTTCAGTGTTTGATATCGAAGCGGGGGTACTGCCCCAGTGGGTGACCCCATAATAATTTAACAGGAAAAATTTCAATCCCGATCTTACACCGGAGCAGGAAGAGCTGGTTCTTTCGGCATTTCGGAAAGAGGAGTATAAAAAGAAGGCTGATTTCTAACCGGGGAGATACAAACAACAGGCATTACATCATTGAAAAAGGACTGCTGCGGCTCTACCTGATTGATTATTCCGGAAAGGAGTTCAATATCATCTTTGCCAAGGAAAATCAGATAATAGGGGACTTGTCCACCCCCCAGGCCTCCAATTATTTCCTGGAAACCATTGAGCCCAGTACTGTCTGGTCCATGGACGACCGCGACATGAAAAGACTGGTGTCCCTTCTGTCCAACACGGCCGATGAAAACTACCGTAAGATCAGTGCCGAGTTCCTGAGCAAAATCATTGCACGGAGCTTTTCCTGAACCGGCTCAATGGCTATCGATATCGTTCACCATTAAGATCATGTGCCACAAGGATTTGAGGATTTCCTCCAGGTATTCCTTGACGGCCCGGGTGCTTCCTGGAAGCACAAACAGGAGGGTCCTGCCTGCGATCCCTGCCACCGAGCGGCTCAGAAGGGCATTGGGATTCACCATCCCGTACTTCACCCGTATCAGGTCCATGATGCCGGGGATATCCTTTTCCATAAGCTCCTCAGCCACTTCAGGCGCTATATCCCTTGAGCCCAGGCCTGTGCTTCCTGTGGTGATGATCAGGTCTGTTCCCTTTCCGATGGCTGCCGAAAGTTCCCGGGAAAAGACCTTCTGCTCGTCAGGTATAAGCAAGGAATCAGAAGCAAGGGCAAGTTCCTTTTGCTGGAACCACTTGCTCACTTCCTCCCGGACCAGTTTACCGCTCAGGTCGGGATAAATGCCTGCGGCAGCGCGGTCGCTCAGGGTGATCACTTTCAGACTGAATTGTTTCGGATGGTATTCCAGTCGATCGCCCGGCTCCAGACGGCCCCCTTGAAGCACCCTGCAGAAGATCCCCTCATCGGGCATGATACATTCACCCGTTTCCTTATAAATGGCACAACGCTTCCCGTGGCATTTCTTGCCCACCTGGGTCATTTCGAGAAGCACCTTGCCACATTGGAAGCGGTCAAGGGGATGTGCCCTGTGCAGGGCGAAGCCTTCGGTAGTAATGTTTTCTCCAAATCCACCCATGGGCACCTGGCTGCTGGTGTTTTGCTCATACTTGCGGATGCTTTCCACGGCCAGAAGACTGACCTGCCGGTGGTGGGGCCCCGCGTGTGCATCGCCCTCAATTCCCTGATCTGCCAGTCTTATCTCCTTCACCGGTGATTTCACCTCACCTTTCTTCACCGAGGTATTTACAGACCTGATAATCGCGTGCTTCTCCATTATGTGATATCCTCCTTTTCCTTTTTGACCAGCCTGATCCCGTCCAGCACCAAAGCTTTGTCAATGGCCTTGCACATGTCGTAAATGGTCAGCAAAGCCACCGTAACACCACTCAGGGCCTCCATCTCCACTCCGGTCCTGCCCTGGGAGCGAACCCTGCAACGGGCGCTCACCCCTGCTTCCTCCAGCTCAAAATCCAGCGAAACATGGTCCAGGGTCAGCGAATGGCAAAGCGGGATGAGCGAAGAGGTGGCTTTGGCAGCCTGTATGCCTGCAATCTGTGCCACAGTGAGTACATCCCCTTTTTGTACCAGGTTCTCCCTGATAGCCCTAAGGGTTTCCCGGGACATCCTGATCATTCCCGAGGCTTCTGCCATTCGCTTCTGTGGAGCTTTCTCCCCCACATCTACCATCCGGGCCTTTCCCTGCCCGTCCGTATGTGTCAGATGTTTTTCCATTGGGTCTTTCTTTTTTGGTCGACTTATCCACCTATCCTGTAAAATGTGCTTCTGCTGTTTGCTTTTCCCTTCGCCGGTTTATGTGCCAGGGCTTTCTCAAAAGCACCCCGGATACCATGGTCGGAAATGCTGTATTCCTTCTCGCTGAAGAGGCAGGGAATAAAACGGCCATCCACGGTGAGCCTCATTCTGTTGCAGGCAGTGCAGTGTCCACCCTGGCCACCCTCCACCTTCCAGAACTTCCCCCTTTGCAGGTCCATTTGCCGAATAAAGCGTAATTTCAATTCCCTGGCTTCGCAAAATTCCCTGAGATCCTCTATTTCCCCCGGTGTGGTATCGGGCATGAGCACACAGTTTATTTTTACCGGGGTAAGTCCGGCCTCCAGGGATGCATCTATCCCATTCAAAACTTTCTGTATGGAACCTCCCCGGGTTAGCTCCCTGTAACGGACCGGATCCAGGGTATCCAGGCTGATATTCACCCTCTTCAGTCCATTTTGCGCCAGGATCCTGGCCTTTCCTGCCAAACGCTGCCCGTTGGTGGTCATGGCGACTTCCCGGATCCCCTCAATGCCTGTGATCATATGC
>SPBY01000508.1 GCA_004525825.1 Bacteroidia bacterium | reverse complement strand
TTCATGGCCACCAAGAAGCTGTATGGAGATTTCATCCTGGAATATGAGATGAAGATGGACCGGGGACTCAATTCGGGGGTGCAGTTCAGATCTGTGGCTACACAGCCCGATGGAACAGAACGTGTGAACGGATACCAGGTGGAGTGCGATGATGATGAGGGCAGGCCCTGGGCCGGAGGAATCTATGAAGAGGCATCCCGTGGCTGGCTTTATCCCATGGCCTGCAACATGGAGGTGGTTGGAGCCAATAAACGGGGTGAATGGAACAAGATCCGGCTAGAAGCAGTGGGAAGCACCATCCGGACCTATATCAACGGGGTCAATTTCGCCAACCTGGTGGATGATAAGCGCAAGGAGGGATTCATTGCCCTGCAGGTGCATGAAATTGGTAACAATGAAGCACTTAAGGGAAAGGAAATTCGCTGGAGAAACATCCGGATTATCACTGAGGAACCTGCAAAGTATATGCACTCAGAGTTGGAGCTAAGTCCCGAAGTAAGTTATCTGGACAATGAACTGACTCCGGTACAAAAGGAAGAGGGATGGAAGCTTCTCTGGGACGGACTTAGCAGTGAAGGATGGCGCGGAGCAAGGCTGGACAGGTTCCCGGAGCTTGGCTGGAAAATGGAGAACGGACTTCTGTCTGTCGAAAAGAGTGAGGGTGCAGAGTCTGCCAACGGCGGCGACATTGTGACCATCAAAAAATATAAGAACTTTATTTTGGAAGTAGATTTCAGGATTACCGAAGGGGCCAACAGCGGGATCAAATATTTTGTGGATCCAGACCTGAACACCGGGGAAGGTTCGGCCATTGGTTGTGAATATCAGATTCTGGACGATGAGAACCATCCCGACGCCAAGGAAGGAATTGCGGGCAACCGCACCGTGGCTTCGCTTTATGATCTGATCAGGGCAGATGCCCTGCTATACGGCCAGGACAATATCCCAAAAAGATTTAACGGGGTAGGGAACTGGAACCGAGCACGCATTGTGGTAAAAGGATCTTATGTGGCTCACTACCTGAATGGGATCAAGGTGGTGGAGTATGAAAGGGGTACCCAGATGTGGAAAGCATTGGTGGCCTATAGCAAATACGCCAGCTGGCCGGCTTTTGGAGAGGCGGAGAGCGGTCACATCCTTCTTCAGGACCATGGGGACGAAGTAAGCTTTAAGAATATCAGGCTTCTCGAACTCTAAGAGGCTGTTTGTAAACAGGCGGAGTTTTACATTCTAGAAAAATTTCTATATTTGTGATCCTACAGATTCAGGAGCAAGCAGAGCATGGTGGAACAGATAATTATGAGGAGTGGCTCTAACACTCTGAACGGATTTAATTTCGATCACATTGTCCCTACATCAGGATCCGATTTCCCGGACCAGGTCAGATCTTGCGTTGAGCAACTGATGGAATTCATTCACCAGGGGGAGGATCTTGACTATTTCATTACTCAGCAGACTTTTTTTATTTCGGCTCATTCACGGGATGAATATGAACAGCGGTCCGCAGTGATCAGGAAACAACTCCTGAAATTCTGTGGTGCCAGTCTCCCGGCCACCAGCATCGTGGCGCAAAGTCCTGCCGGGGAAAAGGATGTGGTTCTGGAACTTATCTGTACCAAGGCAGCCAGTGGTAAGAAGGTCAGGTATAAATCTCACCTGGGAATCAATTATACGGTGGTTGAACACAAGGATTACAAAGCTGTTCATGGCGCGGGACTGATGGGAACTGTAGGAGATAGCATCACTCAATCGTCTGAGAGGGCTTTTAAATCGGCTATAGAGATTCTGGCCCAGGAGGGACTTTCCATTCACCACATCATCAGACAGTGGAACTATATTGAGAACATTGCCAGTGTCAAGGATGAGGGGGATGCTTCCCAGAACTACCAGGATTTCAATGATGTTCGGGCTCATTATTATGATCAGGACGACTTTAAACACGGTTACCCTGCAGCCACTGGCATCGGTCAGGATACAGGGGGAGTAATCGTTGGCTTCATTGCCCTTTCAGAATCGGATAATATTAAAGTCAAGCCCATCGGGAATCCTGGACAGATCGATGCACATAAGTATTCTGAAGTGGTTCTGGAAGGAAGTTCTGCTAAAAAATGCACGCCCAAATTTGAAAGGGCCAAGCTGGTCACCATTGGATCCAGAAGTTACGTCTACGTTTCAGGTACTGCTTCCATCCTGGGTGAAAAGACCATGCATGTTGGCGATGTAAAAAAGCAGACCCTGACTACCATCGAAAATATCAAGAGACTCTTTTCCAAGGAGAACCAGGATAAGCTGGGACTCAAATTTGATGTCTCTGAAATTCAGTTCTCACACCTCCGGGTCTACGTGAAAAGGATGGAGGATGTTCCAGCGGTAGAGAAGATTTGTGATGCAGAACTAAACTGCAAGTCCTCACTCTTCCTGGAATCGGATGTATGCCGTGAGGATCTCCTGGTGGAGATCGAAGGGGTCTTTACCGTCTAGCCAGGCGGTTTTCATCTGGCTAATCCACCTGTCCCTATACGCTTGTCTTTTAAGGTTCTACTGTAATTATCATCCGCTGAAAGGAGAATAAGGCAGGTGAGTCACTGTCACTTACCTCAAGAACTATATGGATGGTGCACTCCTGATTTACTATCGGTGCCACGAATGAGACTTTTTTACCCTGAGCATGATCCACCTTTACCATTTGATCACAGCTACCGGCTTCCTGGTACTGCCACCACTCGAATCTCATTTTATTTCCGTCCGGATCGTGCACAATCAGGTTGGGGTAAACCTCTTCATAGGCATTGATCTGCTTTTCATACCAGTCTTCTTTGCTGTGGCCTTCGCACTGATACACTGAGTTTGTTTCAATGATGGCCAGAAGCGCCACATCGTTGGTGTACAGCAGAAAACGGATCATGGAGCTGCGATCGTCGACTTCTCCGTCTGTCATGACAATGACCCTGGGTTTGGTCTCCTGACTTTTGATTTCTGCCTGGCCGAGAAATAAAAGCAGCATAATCACTGAAAGGATGAGTAGAATATTCTTTATTATCATCCGAGGAAAGATTAAATTTAGTTCGCACTAAATCAAAGAAAATGAAAGGAAATCTATTCATCTTGTATCCAGGACTTTTGTTTATCCTGATACTATCGGCATGCAAGGAAGTACCACAGAAT
>SPBY01000415.1 GCA_004525825.1 Bacteroidia bacterium | reverse complement strand
ATTCGTCCCTGGTGGTATATCCTCCCTGGCATGGCTGCCACTCTGACCATTCTGCTGGTGGTTTTTCTGAATCAGGCGGGGAACGAGAGGATTCTGAGCAGGTTCTACACTCCGGACAAGGACCCGGTGCTCCTGGCCTTTAACCAGGATACCCGGGGAGAGCAGGAATCTGGGATCCTCAACTTTCGGGATGGCAAATACAGTGAAGACAAAATTATGCTGGAGCCACGAATGTTGGAAGAGCCCGAAAACAAGGTATTTCTGCTCTACTACCTGCTTTCAGCCATGGAACTGGACAGTGAAGGTGAAGTTTTAGACAGGGTAATGGCCGCGAATCTTGATATTGCCTATCTCCCCGACCAGGCAATTTTGTGGTACAGTACCCTTGCGCTAATAAAATCGGACCGGCACGATGAGGCCTTAAAGATGCTGGCGCCATTGCTTGAAGAATCAGGACCCTACCAATCCCGTGCTGAAAGCTTGCTTAAGAATTTGTTAAAATAATTCTTAATTTAGGGCCATAAGCAAGCACTTATGCCCTCGTTCCCTTTCTACAAGCAACTTGATGCCATGGACTGCGGCCCCACCTGCCTGAGAATGGTGGCCCGGCATTATGGCAAACATTTTACCCTTCAGACGCTCAGGGAAAAGTCCCACCTGAGCCGGGAAGGGGTAAGCATGCTCGGAATAGCCCGGGCAGCTGAGGATATCGGGATGCAAACCATCGGCGTCTCGCTCACCTGGGAACGCCTGCAAAAGGAGGCTCCCATGCCGGTAATTGTTCACTGGGAACAGAAGCACTTTGTAGTGGTTCATAGAATCCGGAAAGACAAGGTATACCTGGCCGATCCGGCCTTTGGTTTAGCGGTTTACAGCAAGGAGGAATTCCTGAAAGGATGGATCAGCACGCGAAAGGAGGGGGAGGCCAAAGGGTCGGCCCTGCTGCTTCAGCCCACTCCGGACTTCCTGAACCAGGAGGATGAACCGATTAAAAAAACCGGATTCCGCTACCTGGCCCGTTACCTTGCCCCGTACAAGCGCTATGTGTACCATCTCTTACTTGGACTCATTTTGGGTAGTGTCATACAGTTCCTCCTTCCTTTCCTGTTCCAGTCTATGGTTGATTTTGGAATCACCAACCAGGACCTGCCCTTTATCTACCTGGTGCTGCTATTTCAATTTATACTGATCCTTTCCCAGATGGGAATTGATTTTATCCGGCGGTGGATCCTGCTCCACCTCAGTACCCGGATCAATATTTCGCTGATATCGGATTTCCTGGTGAAACTGATGAAACTCCCCGTGGGCTTTTTTGATACTAAAATGACCGGTGATATCCTTCAGCGGATCAGCGACCACCGGAGGATCGAAACCTTTATGACCACCTCATCGCTCACCATCCTTTTTTCCATGGTGAACCTGGTGGTATTTGCCATTATCCTGGCCATCTACAGCATAAATATTCTTTTCATCTTCCTGGGAGGCGCCACGCTTTATTTCCTTTGGATCTTCATCTTCATGAAGCGCAGGCGTTCGCTTGATCAGAAATACTTTTCAAAGATGGCCGAGAACCAGAGCAAACTGATCCAGATCATTCACGGCATCAGAGAGATCAAACTCAACAATGCCGAAAGGCTCAGCCAGTGGGAATGGAAAGACATTCAGGCAGGTCTGTTCAGGGTCAATATGAAGTCCCTCTCCCTCAATCAGTACCAGGAAGCCGGAGGGGTATTTATCAACGAAACCAAGAACATCCTGATCAATGTCACCGCAGCCATTGCTGTTTTACATGGCGATCTGACGCTGGGTACACTGCTGGCCATAAGCTATATACTGGGTCAGCTCAACGGACCCATCGAACAGATGATTACCTTCTTTCACAGGGCCCAGGACGCCAAAATCAGCCTGGAAAGACTGGGAGAGATCCACGATTCAGAAGACGAATATCAGCGGGAGACCGGGGTGACTGTGCTGCCCACCATTGAAAAACTTACTGTGAATAAGCTGGAATTCACCTACCCCGGAGCCATACAGCGAAATGTCCTGGAGAACATCAGCCTCACCCTGAAAAAAGACACTGTGACCGCCCTGGTGGGGGTGAGTGGCAGCGGGAAAACCACCCTGGTGAAGCTGCTGCTTGGATTCTATCCCCCAGCCAAAGGGGAGATTATTGCCGGTGATATGAACATACAGATGATGGCACCCGATCTGTGGAGAAGACAGTGCGGGGTAGTGATGCAGGACGGGTACATCTTCTCCGACACCATCGCCCGGAACATTGCTCTTGGGGAGCAGGAGATCAAAACAGAACAGTTGCTCTACGCAGCACGCATGGCCTGCATGGATGATTTCATCGATCAGCTGCCCCTGGGTTACAACACCCGCATCGGGCAGGAGGGCCTCACCCTGAGCGGAGGAGAAGAACAGCGGGTCCTGATAGCCAGGGCCATTTACAAGAATCCGGCATTCCTGTTCCTCGATGAGGGTACCAGTGCCCTGGATGCCAACAACGAAAGACGCATCATGGACAACCTGGAACTGGTTTTCCGCGGAAAAACCGTACTGATTGTGGCTCACCGTCTTAGTACTGTGAAGAATGCGGATCATATCGTAGTGCTGGACCGTGGCCACATTGTGGAGGAGGGCAAGCACAATGCCCTGATAGCCAAGAAAGGACATTATTTCAACCTGGTGCGCAACCAGCTGGAACTGGGCAACTAGGTACTCTCCTACTCCAAGATCATCACAAAAACGAAATTAATTCAGATATTTATGCTGACAATCAGAGGAGCATGCATGGAAAATGATTGGAAAAAACGGCTGGGAATGGTCTATTCCACCAATCCCGATTATGAGTTTGAATCGGGTGAGGAGAAAGAGCAGTTTACGGCCCCTCCCCGGCAGCAGCAACTCTATGTGAGCCTGGATAAAAAAAACCGAAAAGGGAAGAAAGTCACTCTGGTGGAAGGTTTTGCAGGGACTACTGACGACCTGAAGACCCTGTCCAAAGAGCTGAAAAGCAAATGCGGCGTGGGTGGTTCTGTGGGCGAAGGTAAAATCCTGATCCAGGGTGATTTCAGGGACCGTATCTTCTCTCTCTTGCAGGAAAAAGGCTATAAAGTAAAGCGATCAGGTGGATAAAAGAATAGTTATCGGGAAGATTGCCGGATGGGTGACGGGCTTGCTGATGGGTGCTTTGCTTGGACCTATGGCAGAAGCACAGATTGTATCCGACACAGTCCCATCGGAAAGTGCCAGGGATACAGTGATGATGCCTGTGGAGATGGTGCCTCCTGCCTTGGATACTTCCTATTTCAGGCCGGGAGAAGATGACTGGAACCTGGTCGAATCGGTCCTGAAGAATCAGCCCGAGGCAATACTTTTACTGCTTAAGCGGGGGGCCAACCCTAATGCCAAGGCAGAAGGAGGAATGACGGCACTGATGTTTGCCGCTGAAAGCGGCGATACCCTCATGGTACAACTCCTGGTACTGAACGGGGCCGACCTGGAGGCTACTATTTCTGAGGGTACCACTCCCCTGCTGATCGCAGTATTGAACGGACATTTCCATGTGGCCCATTACCTGCTGAAAAAAGGAGCCAATCCCGACCACATCGATGATTATAAGAACAGCGCCCTGATCTATGCTGCAGCTGTCAATGATTACGAAATTGCCGATCTCTTGCTATTCTACGGGGCTTCTGACACGATTCGGGACAAGGATGGAAATACCGCACTGATGACCGCTGTCTATTTCGGGAACCTGGAATGTGCCGATGTGCT
>SPBY01000653.1 GCA_004525825.1 Bacteroidia bacterium | reverse complement strand
GAAGAGTAAACAGGAGGCCATGCGGCTTGCTAAAATTGACTACCTGGAAGCGGCTGACGACCTTACCTCAAATCCCTATTTCTGGTCTGGTTTTGTGGTTCTTGGTGACAGCAGTCCCATCTACAAAAAATCGGGATTTGCATACTGGATGATTGTAGTCACGGTATTTATTGGAGTTATGATGTACATGCAGTACAGGAGATCCAGGGCACAGCAAAATACTGAAAAGTAAGCTCCAAATCAACTTGACATACTAACTCTTTAACTCCTATTGGTACTACACGCTGGCCAGAAGCCCGCCGTCCACATAAATCATATGGCCGTTTACATAGCTGCTGGCGTCTGAAGCAAGAAAAATCAATGCACCGATCAATTCATCCGGGTTGCCCCAACGATTGCTTGGGGTTCTCCCACGGAGCCAGGCATCAAATTCAGGATTTTCATACAGCGCTTTGGTCATTTCGGTCTTAAAATATCCCGGACCAATTCCATTCACCTGTATATTGTATTTGGCCCAGTCAACAGCCATCCCTTTAGTAAGCATTTTTAGCCCGCCTTTTGAAGCAGCGTAAGGAGCAATGTTGGGTCGCCCCAGCTCGTTCTGCACCGAACCTATGTTGATGATTTTCCCGGATCGGCGCTTAATCATTGACTGTACTACAGCTTTGGCCACGATATAAGCTCCAGTCAAATTCACAGCAATGATATTTTGCCAATCTTCATCCTTGAATTCATCCAGTGGTGCCCGAACTTGAATCCCTGCATTGTTGACAAGGATGTCGATGGGGCCAATTTCCCTCTCAATATCCTGCACTGCCTTATTGACCAGAGCACCATTGGTCACATCAAAAACATAAGCGAAGGCTTTGAATCCATCATTCTGCAGCTCCACCACTTTCCCATCCAGTTTCTTCTTGTTCCTGCCGTTCAATATGACTGTTGCTCCCTGCTGTGCCAATCCTTTGGTAAATGCCATACCGAGTGCACCCGTAGAACCGGTTACCAGGGCTATTTTTCCTTCAATGCTAAATAGATCCTTCACAGCAATGCATGTTGTTTATTCAAAGATAGAAGAATGAATCATCCGAGGCATATGAATCTGTGATTGATGAAATACAAAAGATTATCAAAGATTCGGTGAAGACAAATCGCCCAATTTCGTAACTTTCACTGGTTCAAAAGAAAATCAACTTCTTGAAGAGCAGTGAAAATCATATGATCAAAGGCCTTCGATCGGGTCAGGAAAGTGCATATGAACAACTTTTCAAGGAATTTTACAAGCCGCTAACGGTATTTGCAAACAGCTATGTTAAGGATCTGGAAACAGGGAAAGAGATAGTCCAGGATTTGTTTGTTCACCTGTATGAGAAGCGCAAGATCCTCGTAATTACCACTTCAGTTAAATCTTACCTGTACCAATCGGTTAGGAACCGCTGCCTGAATCACATCAAGCATCAGCAGGTACAAAAATCCCACCACGACCAAATGAAGCCTGAACTGGATTTCTCTGACAATCTCGAAGACAAAATCAGAGAAACCGAGCTGGAACATATGGTAAGCAAAGTGGTGGATCAACTCCCGCCCCAATGCAAAAAGATATTCAACATGAGCAGGGTTTCGGGTCTCTCCAACGGAGAGATAGCCGAACAACTCGAGATATCCAAACGAACGGTAGAGACTCAAATCTCTAATGCATTGAAAATCCTGAGGGAAAAACTGAATATTTGACTTCTCCATACGTGCATTCCCATTCCCGCTTGTCCTGTATTTAGAAACCACAGGACCATGAAACCTAAAAAAGACTTTGAAGAACACTTGTTCACAAACCTGGGAGCCTTCCAGTCCATCAACATAGAAGAGGACTGGCAAAAGGTTAGGGGGAGAATGAGTGAAGTAAAATCCAGACGGCTCAACCCATTCTGGCGCACAGCCGCTGCTGTTATATTGCTCCTGGGGGTAGGGTACCTTGCACAAAAGTACCTGGCCCCTTCCCCCGATATGATTGCTGTGCTATCCGGTGAGCAAATGAAGGAAGTGCTCCTTCCCGATGGTTCATCGGTAACCATGAATAAACAAGCAAAGTTGATCTACCCGGAAAAATTCAAACGCAGGCAAAGAGAGCTGAAGCTCTCAGGGGAGGCGTTCTTCAAGGTAGTTAGCAATCCTGCACAAGCCTTTATCGTGGATGTGGATCAGAAAGCCCTGGTCCGCGTCCTGGGAACTTCCTTTAACATAAATCCGGACGAGTCTGGAGAGACTATTTCTGTTCAGGTCCTTGAAGGCAAGGTGGCCTTTTCATCCATATTGGAAGGATCGGAGGAGATCATCCTGGTAAAAGACCAACAGGCTACTCTTAGAGAG
>SPBY01000436.1 GCA_004525825.1 Bacteroidia bacterium | reverse complement strand
GTATAAAGGTAGGTGATCCCTATGGATTCTTTCCAGAGCCTTTCGCTGAACCAGGGCAGGAATTTGATGAGCAGGTAGGAGGAGCTGAAGCGGACACTCGCATTGAACCAGTAGTCTGAGGTGCTGGCCTCATAATAATCCATCAGCATCAGGGCATCGTCAAGACCGGCCATGTCAACGTAGAGGGGGCTAGACTTAAAGTGTTTGTAGTCAGAAAAGTGAATGGCATTATTGCTAAGAAAATATCCCGAGCTCAGCGACCAATCAAAGGTGGAAAAAAGACCTGCATCCAGGGAGTGATCAATCTCCAGGGAAATCAGGTTGAAATCGGCCCAGCCTATATTCTCCAGAGGGAAAGCGTGACGGTATATAAGCGAGAAAGTGGGCCATTGGGAATCGCGCAACTCTTTCCGGCCATTTCTGATTAAATAGTACTGCCGGGGAGTATAGTCAAGCTGGATTTCTCCCAGTAATTTTTCAGAATCGGCCAGTGAAGGGTCGTCGGCAGGATAGTTCCAGGGGGTATTTTCGGTGAAGTCTTTCTTGTTGCGGTAGAAAAATGAAAAATCGACGTTATTGTCCAGTTGGTTTAGCTGCGCATATTTGGCGCTTGTAGTTAATATCAGTCCGTTGGCCAGGTCAATCCGGTTGTAAAGGGTGGCGTCAATATGTTCATACTTTTTCAGGTAATTCTCACGGAGGAACAGGGTATATGCCAGGTTGGTGAATTTCGGAATCCCCGAATTTTGGTTGAAATCGGAGGAAGTATAACTTAAGTAAAGTGCCACTTTTGCTCGTCTCATGGGAGCGTATAGGAAATCCCAATTCCAGGTGACCATGGGGGCCTTCCGGTGAAAAGCATAGGATGCCTTGAACCAGGACCTGAGAATATGCGCTGAATCGAGTTTCAAGTTGAATGTGAGATCCTGGCCGTAATGAAGTCCGTCCACCGTGTTGTAGCCCAGCATGTCCAGGTCGAACAAGCCACCGTGACTGAAGCGGATTCTTCCCTGGTTCCCATTGTAGGTGTGTCCCATAGCGATCCAGCTGAAGGGTTTTTTCTTCCGTCTTGATGAGGCAATTCTGGAGGTATCGGAGGAGGTGGTTCTTACGACAGGGCCCATGATGGAATCCCGTTCCCTGATGGTCAGGTGTTCTTCGGGAGTAAGGGGGATGGGCCGCACTTTGTTCCAATACAGCGAGTCGGTTTTCAATGCATCATCCTCCACAGAAAAACTGGTTCTTGTCTGGTCCAGTTCGTCGCTGCGATCCAGGTTATCAGGGTCTCCCTTCCCCGTCTCCTTCTCCATCAGTTTCGAGAGCTTCTGGACATCCCTGTTGGTTAGTTCTTCCTTTTTTAGCAGAGCATTGATTTTTTCCTGCTCTTCGGAAACCTCCGGGGTCTCTGCCGGGATCTCGCCTGCTTGATCTATTGGTGCAGTTGTCGAGGTAAAATAGGTTTCCGGGAGATTTGGATTCAAAGTTACATCGGAGTATTTGAGTGAGGACACATAGGTGGCTTTTGCCTTGATTCCAATGATATCTATGTCCACCGACATCTTGTGGCTCACCGGCAACCAGGCATCCATGATCACATTGGCGTAGAGCTGCTGCAGATATACTGTGCCGGCAATGGTATTGACAGACAGGTCGGAAGAATGCAGGCACCATATGTCTTCCACGATGTAGAGCGTCCCACTCATAAGTTGCTGACTCTTTCGTTTGGGAATCACCTTGATCTTGTTGATGATATGGCTTCCTTCCATGAAGGTTCCCTCAAATTCGAAGCGGTAATGAGAAAAGGCATTCCGGGCCAGGGGGGATATCACCCCTTCGATCTCCTCCTGGTATAGACTGGCATTGATATAATCCATTGGATTCACGTTGTCGGTATAACCCGGAAGGGTGTTTTGTGAGGCAATCACCCGCATTTCGTATTTATCAGGGGCGTTAAACTGAACTTCGTTAAATGATTCGAGCATGTAGGCTTCATCCTCCTTCACATTAAAGTCCTCCACTTGAATTCTTTTCTGTATTACCTTGGGGATTTTTTCCGCAATGGCACTTCCCTTGATGTAAATTTCTGCATGGTACTTCAGTACCTCATTCAGGTGGTAGTTGGCCAGTCCGATGGTTTTCCGCATGATCCAGTAAGCAGGGTCTTCGCCCGAGGCACTGACCCTGACTTCCGGAATCATGTAGGTTTGAGGGGGAAGTTCAATGTTCAGAAGAACAAAATCTTCTCCGATTTCAATGGTTCTGGTGACCTCCGTGTATCCCAGGCTACGAAAGAAGATGGTGTAAGTGCCCCGGGGGAGGGGAAGCGAAAATGTTCCCAGTGCATTGTTAGTGGTTCCCCTGGTCAGTTCCTTCACGTAAATGGCTGCGAAGGGGACAGGTTCCCCTTCCAAATCCGTGATTTTCCCCCGAATGCCCTGTGAGTGGGCAGGAGTCAGGAATACCACAAGAAAAACAGATATTATTATGCTTCGATACAAGCCTGTGTTTTTTAATTACAACGCAAAATACTCCTTTGCGTTGCAATAACACACATTTTTTATCAGCTTATCTGCCAATAAGGGATCGTCAGGGATCTCTCCTTGCTCCACATCGGTGCCCACCAGGTTACACAGGATCCTCCTGAAATATTCGTGACGCGGATAGGAGAGAAAGCTCCTTGAATCGGTGAGCATACCCACAAAGCGGCTGAGCAGCCCAAGGGACGAAAGGGTGTTCAGCTGGTCGATCATCCCGTATTTCTGGGCCATGTACCACCAACCGGAGCCAAACTGCATTTTACCGGGAGTCCTGCCATCGTTAAAATTATTAACCATGGTCACCATTAGCGCATTATCCACCGGATTGAGGTTATAAACGATGGTTTTGGCCAGCCGGTCCTGCATATCAGGCTTGTCCAGGAAGCCCGACATGGCTTTGGCCATTTTGAAGTCCCCGATGGAATCGAAACCAGAATCTGTGCCCACTTCGTAGAGTTGGCGCGAATTGTTGTTCCGGAGGGCACCCACATGAAATTGCTGGGTCCAGTCCCTGTCATGGTCCATGACAGCCAGTTCCACAAGCATGGATGATTTAAAGGCCGCAACTTCCTGCGGATTCAAATGCCGTCCCGATCTGACTTTCAAGAATATTTTCTCGATCTCCTGATGATCAAAATCTCTGGCCAAAAAACTTTCCAGGCCATGGTCCGAAATCCGGCACCCCATTTCGTGAAAGAACTCGTGGCGGTCGTTAAGGGCGGTAAGCAGATCCATGTAGTTCGATATGGAACAGTCCGCGGCTTTCTCCAGCTGTTCGAGATAGAGGTTGTATTTCACAGGATCTTCTACGTTCATGGCTCTGTCTGGCCTCCATGCAGGAAGCACCTTGGTTTCAAATCCATCTTCCCTGATCTTCCGGTGATGTTCCAGCGAATCCACAGGATCATCGGTGGTACAGATCGCCTCCACATTCATCATACGGATCAGCTTACGTACGCTGTACTGCTCACTCTGCAGCATCTCACCAGCCTGTTTATAAATTTTCAGGGCACTCTCCGGGTTAAGCAGATCATGGATATTAAAATAGCGCTGCAGTTCCAGGT
>SPBY01000499.1 GCA_004525825.1 Bacteroidia bacterium | reverse complement strand
ATCGGGGAGACTTCCACGCTGGCCATTCTGATCGGGGCCCTGATCCTGATACTCACAGGGGTGGCAAGCTGGAAAATCATTGTTTCGGTATTTGCCGGTGGTACTGCCATGGGGCTCCTGCTGAATGCCTTTGCGGTCAACGAATTTATGGCCCTGCCTTTCTGGGAGCACCTCCTGCTGGGCGGCTTTGCCTTTGGTGCCGTCTTCATGGCCACCGATCCGGTGACCGGTGCACAAACCGAAAAGGGAAAATGGATCTACGGCTTCCTCATCGGCTTCCTGGCCATACTGATCAGGGTGCTCAATCCGGCCTATCCTGAAGGGGTCATGATGGCCATTCTGCTGATGAATGTGTTTGCGCCCCTGATCGATCATTACATCGTGGAGGCCAACATCAAGAAGCGTCTGAAACGAGCCAAAGTAAGTGCAAACTAATTTAGAGAAACGGACATGAGAAGTTTTAGCAATACATACATATTTGTCTTTTCGCTGATCATGGTAACGATTGTGGCCGTGCTGCTTTCTTTCGTTTCTGTGCAGTTGAAACCCCGACAGGAAATGAATGTCCAGATTGAGAAGAAACAGGATGTACTCCGGTCGGTAGGGAAAGCCGAAAAAGTAGCTGAGGCCGCAGACAAGAACAGCTACATCGACGAAGAATTCGGGAAATACATTACCGATTCCTATGTGGTGGATTACCAGGGAAACAGGGTGGAGGCTGATGCATTCGAAGTGATGCTCAATCTGGCCGCCGAGAACCGCAAACCCAGGGAGGAGCGTAACTACCCGGTTTTTGTATACTCAGAAAACGGCGGAGAAAAGAAATACGTGGTGCCTGTTCGGGGCAAGGGTCTCTGGGGACCCATCTGGGGGTATGTGGCCCTTGAGGGAGACCTGAATACCATCGCCGGTGCCGTATTTGACCACAAAGGGGAAACCCCGGGTCTGGGTGCCGAGATTAGTACCGGCTGGTTCCAGGCACCATTCACCGGAAAAACCATCTTTGATGAAAACGGAAAATTTGTTTCCATTGAGGTAGCCAAAGGAGGGGCCGACCCTTCCAGCAAGCACCAGGTGGATGCCATTTCGGGGGGTACCATTACCTCCAAGGCCCTGGAAGAGATGCTGATTGACTGCATGGAAGGCTATGTGGCCCATTTTAAAGAATTATCAAAATTGAAATCATGAGTACTGAGAAGGAACCTTTATTCTCCCCGAAGAACCTGAAGCTTCTGACCGAGCCGCTGGGGAAAAGCAACCCGATCACCATCCAGGTACTGGGTGTCTGTTCGGCACTGGCTGTGACCGTGAAACTCAAACCTTCCATCGTAATGGCCCTATCGGTCATGGTGGTGCTGGCCGTTTCCAACGTAGTGATCTCCCTGATGAGGAAGATGGTGCCACCGCGGATCCGGATCATTGTCCAGCTGGTCGTGATCGCCACCATGGTGATCGTGGTGGACCAGGTACTGAAAGCCTATGCCTATGATGTGAGCAAACAGCTCTCAGTGTTCGTGGGACTGATCATTACCAATTGTATCATCATGGGGCGCCTGGAGGCCTTTGCCCTGGGTAATAAACCCTGGCCCTCCTTTCTTGACGGACTGGGGAATTCAGCCGGTTACGGCTTGATTCTTATTCTCGTGGCATTTTTCAGGGAGTTGTTTGGTTCAGGAACCCTTCTGGGCTACCATGTTATACCCCAGGCATTTTACGATGCCGGTTATGTGAACAACGGGATGATGATCCTTCCGCCCATGGCTCTCGTGGTGGTGGGCATCTTCATCTGGGTACAACGGTCCAAGAACAAGGACCTGATCGAGAATTAAAGCTGTTTATGGATCAATAATTAGAAACCTTACACCATGGAAAACCTGGTCAACATATTTGTCAAGTCCATCTTCATAGATAACATGATCTTTGCCTATTTCCTGGGCATGTGTTCCTATCTGGCCGTATCCAAAACGGTCAATACCTCGACCGGTCTTGGGATCGCTGTGATCTTTGTACTTGGATTTACCGTTCCCGTCGACTTTCTTCTCGAAAAATTCATCCTGAAAGCAGGAGCACTAAGCTGGATAAGTCCCTCGCTGGCCGATCTGGATCTGAGCTTTCTCTCGTTCATCATGTTTATCGCGGTAATCGCTTCCATGGTGCAGCTGGTGGAGATGGTGATCGAGAAATTCGCTCCCTCCTTATATACTTCCCTGGGTATCTTTTTACCACTGATTGCTGTGAACTGCGCCATCCTGGGAGGATCGCTCTTTATGCAGGAACGGGAGTATGCCAACATTGCGGAAGCCACGGTATTCGGGCTCGGTTCGGGTGTGGGCTGGTTCCTGGCCATTGTGGGCATTGCAGCCATTCGGGAGAAGATCCAGTATTCCAACGTGCCGGCGCCTTTGCGCGGACTGGGAATCACCTTCATCATTACGGGATTGATGGGGATTGCTTTTATGAGTTTTATGGGCATTAAATTGTAAGTATTATGATAATTCTCGCTTCAACACTTTCTGTGATTTTAATCAGTGTCGCCGTTTTCCTGATTGTGATTCTATTGTTGGTAGCCATGTTGCTTTATGCCAGGTTCAAACTGACCCCCCAGGGAGATGTACAACTGAAAGTCAATGACAAGGAGTATACGGTTTCGCCGGGATCCACTTTGCTGAACACCCTGTCGGGCAACGAGATATTCCTGCCTTCGGCCTGTGGCGGAGGTGGAACCTGCGGCATGTGTAAGTGCCAGGTGCTGGAAGGTGGCGGTTCCATCCTGCCCACCGAGACAGGTTTCTTTACCCGCAAGGAGCAACAGCAGCAGTGGAGGCTGGGCTGCCAGGTAAAACTTCGCGAAGACATGACCATCCAGATCCCCGAAGAGGTGATGGGCATCAAGAAGTGGGAGTGCGAGGTGGTCTCCAACAACAATGTGGCCACCTTTATCAAGGAGTTTGTTATGAGGCTGCCCGAAGGGGAGAAACTCAACTTCAAATCGGGTGGATACATCCAGATCGACGTGCCCAAGCTGGAAGTGGATTTCTCCAAAGACGTCGATGTGGAAGAGGAGTACCGTGACGAGTGGAACAAGTTCAGCATGTGGGACTTGAAGATGAAGAACCCCGAGGAGACCTATCGGGCCTATTCCATGGCCAACCATCCTGCCGAAGGAAACATTGTGATGCTGAATATCCGTATTGCTACTCCCCCCTGGGAT
>SPBY01000226.1 GCA_004525825.1 Bacteroidia bacterium | reverse complement strand
GGGATAGCCATTTTGTTTGAGGGTAGTTTAAAGGTGGGAGATATTGTGGAAATCAAGGATAACCTAATTGGTAAAGTGATTGAAGTTGGCCTTAGAACATCAAAGCTAGAAACCCGGGATAATATTATTATGGTCGTTCCCAATTCTAAATTCGTGACCGATATAGTAATCAACTGGAGCCATATTGAAAAAAAGACCAGATTTCATATTGATGTGGGAGTAGCCTATGGATCGGACGTAGATAAAGTAACCCGGGTATTGCTTCAATGTGCCGAAGACAATAAAAAAGTTTCCCCCTCACCCTTGCCTTATGTACGATTCAACGACTTTGGGAACTCTTCCCTTGATTTTCAATTATACTTCTGGACCACAGAAACCTTTGAAGTAGAATATATCAAAAGTGAAATCAGGTATAAGATTGATGCAGCTTTCAGGGCGAATAAGGTACAAATCCCATTCCCTCAAAGGGATGTACATATTAAATCGAAACCCGTTTAAGAAGACCTACAGCGTAGCCATTTCAACGTTGTCAAAATTTCGATTATAGTAGCGCATATACTCCACTTTGCGTTCCAGTGCATCGAGAACCGCATTGCTGAAGTTCACTTTCTCAAAATTCTGCGCACTTCCCAGTCCGCCCGGACTGAACACATTGATCTCCATAAGTTTGTTTCCTACGATATCAAGTCCCACCAGGAACATGCCATCCTGAACAAGTTTTGGGCGGACTATCTCGGCCAGTTGCAGGTGCTGTCTAGTGATCTCTGCTTGTCTCAATTTTCCTCCAGCATGGATATTGCTTCTCATATCATCGCCTGTTCTTACCCTTCTGAAGGCCGCATATTTCCCTTTATAGCGCAATGGTGCCCCGTTCATCATAAAGAGCCTGATATCGCCATCATGGGCATCCGGGAGGTATTCCTGGGCAATGATATACCCATCCCTTTGCAATGCTTCAACAATCTGGTTCAGGTTTGATTTATCTTCAGGCCTGACCAGGAAAACGCCTGATCCCCCGGATCCCGTAAGAGGTTTGAGTACAATATGGCCTCCATGTTCACTGGCAAAGTGTTTGATATCTCCCAGATCGCGGGTAATCATGGTATGAGGTCTTACTTCTTCCGGGAAGAGTTGAAAATAACTTTTATTCAGTGCCTTGGATAATCCATTGGGATCGTTCAGAACGATCACCCCATGCCTCATGGCTATCCGGCCAAAATTGATGCCTGCCGTTACTGCCCAGGGTCGGGTTACGGTCTCATTGGCAGGATCACTCCTGAGCATCAGTATATCTAAATCATCTACCGTAATACGATTCATCACACGGGTTTTGCTCTGAAGCGCTTTTAAATAGGTTTCAGTAGACTTGTAAATCTTCTTAGGAACCGAGTAGGCCCTGGCCCTTATGTTTTCATCCGGATCGTATGCAAAATCACCCAGCCCGATGACCCATACTTCATGGCCACGGTTCACCGCCCACATTCCCAGTCGAGTGGTGGTATAACCGCTTTGTTCTGTTTGAATATCATTGACTACAAATCCAATTTTCATGATTATTCAAATTTAAATCAGGTTAAATATACGCTGCCCCTGTTTTACTTTTCCCAGCAGAGAGATCGACTGGGGATTAGATAGATACCGGGGTGAAAGCAGGGAGGGATGTAAGACTTTTCTCAAACGCAGTTCATTAATAAGTGAAATATCATCCAGGGAGATCTTGCCAATTAATAAGGGTTCGAGCTCACCGCCATTTCGCAGGTATTTGATCAGGTTTACCAGACCCCTAAGATAAATGGAATCTTTGGTGAACCCGCCACCCCTGTATATTCTGGCCGTGATAATATAAGCTGTTTGTTGGGCAAAACCAAATGTGCCATGCAATTCGTTGAATGTATCCTGAAAGGATGAGCCCTCAATCAGCATATGTGCTGCAACAACCCGACCGGCCAAAAGGCGGAATCGGGGAGCACTCAAACCACCTACCAGGTATTCTGCAAGTACCGCCAGACCTTCCTGCAGTTCATCACTTCCGGCAAATCCGCAATACAGTTGCTGGAATGGCTGATTCATTCCATTGACATAGGTAAGCACATGGGTGCCAACCTCATGCTGGATCAGGGCTTCTACCCTGGAAGCTGGTATTTGCAGACTTTTATTTATCAGAAGATTTCCATGGGAAACCAAAAGTCCGGCAGTATCCTCCCTGATCAATACCTTGGATGCAATGTCGGGGAAGGTTTCACGATAGAGGCCTATTTCCTGTCTGGCCCGTTCAGCAAAGATCTTTGCATTGATCATTTTTTTAGCCCCTGTCTCCCGGCTGTGTGGAGATATTTTCTTCAGGATATTTTTTGCCAGTTCAAGAAGTTTATCATCAATCTCCCCATAAAGCTGCATGCTTCCAAAGAAAAAATTTCGGGTGTTCCGATCCCTTACCATGGAAAACTTCATCTCCAGTTCCACAAGCTTTTCATGAAAAAGGGAAGCAATGGTGGGGTCTTCAATCCTGTCAAACGGGATTTCGTAAAGTTTTCTCTTCAGCAAAGACGGATCGAAAGATACAGGCCTGTAAAAGAAAACAGGATCCCCCTTAAACTTACCAGCTTTGAATTTTCGCCATGAATGCTCAATATTCACGGGAGTAACAAGCAATAAGAAATCCATTTCATTGCTGATGTCAGCCAACTTCTGGTCCACTTCCCAAACCGACTTGACTACAGCCCGCCTTCCTAAGGATTTATAGCTTTGAGGCTTTGTAGCCGTGCGTTTTCTGGAAAATTCAAAGGCGCCTTTTTTAAAGGCCAATGATATTCCCCGATGAATTTTATTTAAGACCAGCGGATATATTTCCCCTGTATCCGGATCCCTGTAAATCGGGGAAATCTCAATACCCACCAGGTAACAGTTATTTTTATGTATTTCTGCGTTTGTCAGCAGAGGCGGCAATTGTTCCGGCCAGGGCTTGTTGGTGTAGACGGTTGAAACCCTGCTCCGCTTTTTTGAAACAATGATTTGATTCAAGGCCTTTTCAATGGCCTCAATGGTTTCAACAGGAATTCGTGAAGGAGGGACCTTGATGCGAAAAGACGGAGCCATTCTGCCTTTATCCGGGTCAATGATATATTCTGGCGACTCTCTCGACCAAATCTCGATAATCAGGAAAGCACCTGTACCCTGGGAAAATATCTCCAGGATTGAATTAATCAGGTTGGAGATGCCGGTCTTATACTTGGGGGCAGCAGATGCCACCAAATAGGAAGCTTCCCCTTTGACCAGTCGATCCGTTCCATGATCCTTCCCCTGGGTGGGACGGCGGTAAACACACAAAAATGGGAGTTTGCGGTCAATATGCAACCTGCCATGAGCAGGAAGTGTTCTTCGAACCATCTTATTGTCTGCCAGTCGATGGTTAACTTCCTTAATAAAGCTCTGGGAAATTACTCCTTCCGGTTTTGTGATCACCCCACTCATCTATCTTTGCAATATTTTCACTACATGTTCGCTCACTTGGAAATCTCTTCCATTAGTCCTGGAAGTGTCTCCTGCAAAGCATTTGAAACGTCCTCAATGGTATCCCAATCTGGTTTACAGGTCCATTCATCCATGAAGAACTTTTTCACTTCTACTGAAATGCAACAGACAGATTCTCCAAAATTACCATGTATCCATGACGGGAAATAACCGCCACGAAACTTAATATTCTCTCTTACGTCCAATTTTCTCCCCTGAAATTCATGCCCTCTTAAATCACTGATGAATCTGTCAACCACAGGCGCCCAATAATCACGATCCATGGTCCCGGTTCCTACATTGATTTCCGGATTCAATGCAGGATCGTCAGGAGGAGCGTCGGGCCCTCCACGACGATGGTTATAACTGTGAAGATCAAGAATGGCTATCTTCCCAAACATTTGAACAAGTTTGTTAATACCGTCATTTATCGCTTTATAAATTCCGGCATATTGCTGCATGATTTGATCAAGTATTTTGTCTGAAGGCTTTTTTTTCCAAAGATTTAATCCCCAGGCATCCGATGGCAAGATGTAGATGGCCTTTTCAGGTGCGCGATTAAGATCAAATTCAAATCTTGATCGCTGTGAAATAATATGATTCGTGGAGAGGGTTGCCCAAAATCCCGTATAAGGATCCTCCTCCCTCAATCTCTCAATTTCCGTCAACGCAGTAATCCTTTCAAGGTGCTGACTGAGCTTATGGCCATTGTGGATCGCTGCAGTGATGAGGGGTGTTGGACTATTTAAGTCTATGACACAAAACTCATTCATAGATATTTTTTTAGATCCTTTTCTCCCGCATGACCAACACCGGGACCTTTGAATTCAATGAGATTTCATTGCTTATGCTTTCATGCAATAGGGATTCCAGAAAATAGTGTTGGTGTTTTACAACCACCAGTAAGTCAGCCTCACATTCTTCAACATATTGATTGACCGAATCAATAATCTTTTTGCCATGCAAGCTCTTAAAGGTATGCCTGTTATTTTTTTCGATGGCTTGCATCACCATTCTATAGGTATTTGAGCTATCCCAGTCCTCTTCTTTTTCTTTCGATGAAATATGAACAAAGTGAATGTTGGAGTCAAACAAGTGGGCATAATTAACTACATCCTGCAAGTACTGCTGGTAATTGTTTAGCTTTTTCAAATCGGTAGCAAATACAATGTTCCTGACAGGCTTGAATTTGCAGCCATAAGGAACTACCAAAAGGGAGGTCCGGTTTTTTTCAAATACATTGTCCCGGATTATTTTCAGTTGTCTATTATTGAATTCTCTATTATCAGAGATGGGCAGTACAATTAAATCAACTTCCTCTTCCCTTGCGATTTCTTTTATTTCGTCCATTAAGAAACCATTTACAAAGCGGTGATTGAATTTTATCTTCAGGTCCGTTTCGGTGTTCGCATGATCCTCGAGATAATACCTGTTGAACATACTTATTTCATTATATGCTTTGAACCAATTGTCCCTTTTTAATTTGCCATACTTCTCTGCTGTAATATCATTCCCAACCTCCACTAGAAAAGCATTCAGAAGGATTAGCTCAGCATTAATTTTCCTGGCAAATTTTATTCCATATATGTAGGCTTCCCCATAGATGGGATTATCCAGTTCAAACGGAAACAATATCTTTCTCATGGTCAGGTCATTTATTACTTAAGACAAATTTACCACGAAATGGTCACTTTTTGGGAAAATGAATCTTCCTCTCAAACCTTCATGGTTAAAGACAACCATACTTTGAATGGATGGATTCTACAACGCTTAGACCGAAAAGCTAAAATCGGTCAACTCACTGATTCCTTAAATCTTGCTCAGCCTGAATCCAGTCAGAATCGGAATCACCCGGAATACCCTCTGTAATCCTCTTTAGATAGATTTCCTCTGCACGTTTCCGGATGGCTGTTTCAGTGATCATTTTCTTGGTCGTGGGTTTTTTGGTAGTTGTAGCTTTCTTAGTTGCTGGTGCTTTCTTAGTTGCTGGTGCTTTTTTTGTTGCCATTCTGTTAAGGTTTTATTTCACTTGTGAATCGCCAGGTAAGTTTGGTCACTTCTTTTAGCCAATTTTTTTAGTTAGAGAGAAACAGAGATTCTGATCCAGTCAGATTTGATCGTAATTGGCTACCCGGTAGCCTGAGAGCATGGAGGTTTTGCAACATTGGCTAAATTTAGTAACGACTTAAGAAATCTGATAAAATTCTATCGTAGCTTTGTCAAAGTTATAAATAAAAATTCATGCAACATGAAAAGTCTATTTATATTAATTGGCGCCATCGCCGTGGT
>SPBY01000385.1 GCA_004525825.1 Bacteroidia bacterium | reverse complement strand
TTTTACAGGGAATGATCGCATTGATATTTGCGATGTCAGGTTTTATGAAACTAAGCAAATCCAAGCAGGACTTAAAGAAGCAAGGTGGGGGTCGCATGGATTGGGTCGATGATTTATCAGGCAGCAACATGAAATTGAATTCAACGTAAGGAAAAGAGCTGTGGTGCTATCTAAAAGCACAGGGGATGAGAGAGAGATTTTACTGGCATCCAATCCTAGCATTGCAGCTTTCTACAAGCAATTTATGGAGGCTCTGGAGCAATGGGGATGCAAGCCGGATTTTGTACCTAAAACCTTTGATCTAGGGATAGAAAAGCGTTTCGATGAAATCACAGAGTATCATCATTATGATTGGGAGTACATTGAACAATTTGCTCAAGTCAGCGTTGGAATAAGGATGTATTTCAAGAGTTCAGTGGTCGCTTTTATGGCAAAACTTGTCCCGTGCATATTTACTGGCATCATCTGGACCTGGTCGTCACCCGATTTTCGGGGAAAAGGTTAGCACCCATGGACAAAGGTGCGCGTATTTTGGAGAAAGAATCCTATTCCCACGAACAAATTAGTTTTGGATTCTGGGCAGGGGACGACAATATGAAAGAGCCATTGTATTATGCCTATACTTTTCCATCACCTGACGGGCTCGACAAGGAACCCATTTATCCGGATCAAGCAAAATGGGTAGACAGCAATGGAAGTCCCATGGCTCTTCTCAGATCCTATGATGTCATACATTCCGAGAATCCACGTGAGAGTGTTTTGGAGTTTCTGGAAAGCACCTATCAAGCAGGGGCAAGCAAAGCAGGCTGGGATATAGGGGAATTAACCGCTCCCCCTTTAAATGAGGTTTAACTACGAACACAACAATGTCTAAAAATGTAAAATATTTAATCCCTGCCTACGAGATTGATATGGGAGGAATCATGATTAAGCAAGCCTTACCGACAGTTAAGGTCAGTCAGGTGGATCCGTTTCTACTTTTACATCATGCAAAATTCAGCTATACAGAGAATGCACCTGCCATACAACAGGGCTTAGGTCCCCATCCCCACCGGGGATTTACACCGGTATCATTTGTGATTGAAGGGGAGGTACATCACAGAGATAGCAGGGGAAACAACCAAATAGCGAAAAAAGGAGAAGTACAATGGATGCATGCCGGAGCTGGAATTATCCACAGCGAACGCCCGTCTCAAGATTTGGCTAATAGAAACGGAACACAGGAAGTAGTCCAACTCTGGATCAATTCACCTGCGGCGAAAAAAATGCAGGAGCCCAGGTATCAATATGTGGCAGAATCAGATATTCCTCGATTTATTTCGAAAGATAAGCAGTTAATTAACAAGCTAATAGCCGGCAATTACAATGGCCTGGAAGGAATTATCTCCACTGAAAGCGAATTACTTATTATTTGGAGCGTGGCCAATGACGGAGGCACCCTGGCATTAACGATATCAAAAAAAATTAATGCCATGCTTTACGTAATCAGCGGAGGTTTGAAAATCACAGGGTATGGAAAAGTTGAACAGGAATGCCTGGTAGTGTTTGAAAATAATGCCACAAACATTGAAATATCGACCGACTCAAATACACAGTTTTTACTTCTGGCCGGTGTAGCAATTAATGAAAAAGTGGTTCATCATGGTCCATATGTTATGAACTCTGAGACAGAGATACTGGAGGCGATGCGTGATTACCAGATGGGGAAAATGGGTGTATTAATTGAAGAAAACTAAAGTATCATGGAAATAGGAATTGATAGTTTTGCGGCTGCACCAAGAAGTAACGACCAGGATAGAACCCTGGACAATTCAATAGCTCTGACTGAACTATTGGAAAGAATTGAGTTTGCCGACAAGTCAGGTCTGGATGTATTTGGAATTGGAGAGCACTATCGCAAAGAGTTTCTGGATTCTGCCCCCTCCATTATACTTGCTGCAGCTGCAGCTCGTACAAAGCGTATCCGCTTAACAAGTGCTGTAACAGTGCTAAGTGCTGCCGATCCGGTAAGGGCCTTTCAGAACTTCGCCACCCTGGATTTGATTTCCAAGGGAAGGGCCGAAATGGTTGTGGGACGAGGTTCTTTTACTGAATCATTTCCCTTGTTTGGGTTGGACCTTCAGGATTATGACGAGCTATTTTCTGAAAAGCTGGATTTGCTACTGGCCATTCGCGAGAATGAGGTGGTCAACTGGTCAGGAAGATTTCGTCCCGCCCTCAGCAATCAGGCCATATACCCCAGGCCCTTACAACAATCTCTTCCGATTTGGCTAGGAGTGGGTGGAACACCCGCTTCGTTTATACGTGCAGGAGAATTGGGCTTGCCCCTTATGGTGGCGGTGATTGGGGGTGAGACGCACCGATTCAGGCGCCTGGTAAATCTTTACCGGCAGGCTGGAGCAGAGGCTGGTCATCCGCCGGAATCACTCAAGGTAGGCCTGCACTCCCTTGGATATGTGGCAAATGAATCGGAAGAAGCCATTGAGAATTATTATCAGGGTTATGCTGAAACCTTCACCCGCATTGGAAAAGAGCGAGGGTGGCCACCCGTTACCCGTGCACATTTTGATGCCCAAACAGGTCCCTTTGGGGCCCTGGTGGTAGGAAGTCCGGAAGTGGTTGCCCGGAAAATACTGCAGCACAGTGAGTCCTTGGGGGGTATCTCCAGGTTTACTTTTCAGATGGATAACGCGGGTTTATCACACTCTCAGCTTATGCAAAGCATTGAGCTTATTGGCAAATTTGTGTCGCCCCTGGTGAATGGATGAGCAAAAGCCTTCCATATATCTTTGTGATTTCATCCCTTATCCCGGCAACAGTTTTTCAGCAGCATATACCCATAAGTCAGCGCAAATATCAAATAAAGTCCCACAACAGCCCAACCTACTTTCATAATACCGGAAATTGTACCCAAAACAGAGATAATTGCACCTATAACATAGGTGATAAAAAATGCCAGAACGATTGAATTCTGAGCTTTTGAGTCCTTTACATTTCTGCTAAACCAGGCTACCAGTCCAATTACAAGGGACCCCAATCCTGCGTATTGAGCCATGAGTTGAATAGCGGCATCAGATTCTACACCGTAAAGTGACAATACCTTGTCAGGCAATAATAAGGCGAAAATGCCACTACCCCCAAGAACGACAGCATTCACGACCAGCAGGCCTTTTATTTTCATCGTAGAAAATTAATAAAATTTTAGCTCATGAAATTCAGAGAATTATTTGGTATAAGTCAAACGGATTTAAGTGGCTTTTAATCAATGGCCTACCAGGGGTAAAAGCATCATAAACTCTGAAGAAAACTTTCTAATGGTTTTGGTATCACTGCAAAAAATCTATATTGCAACATACACACCCTATGTACCCATGAAACAAATAGTCCTTACCCTATGCGCTGGATTCTTTTTGTCGATTTTATGTCCGAATACTGCCATCGGCTCGGTACAAAACAAAGACAAGAATCCGCAGGAACAATCCATCGAATCTATTCGAAAAGGTACTTTCCATATTCAAGGGAAACCAGGTGAAAGGGTGGAAATAGTACAATTAAACCATGAGTTTTGGTTTGGTTGTGCAATTTCGTCACAGGTATTTGCCCCGCATTCAAACATGTCGGATTTGGACATGGCCAATTACAAGGAGAAATTTCTTGAAAATTTCAATGCTGCAGTCACTGAAAATGCTGTGAAATGGGGTTCCATGGAAAGAAATCGTGGAGTCATCGACTACCAGACCGCAGATAATATTCTGGATTGGACCGAAGCCAATGGTCTGCCCTGCCGGGGTCATAATTTATATTGGGGAATCGATCAGTTTGTACAAGAATGGATCAAAGAACTGGATGTACAAGAGCTTCGGAAAGCGTTGGAAAAGCGCGGAATTGAAACAGCGAGACATTACCAGGGGAGGTTTGTGGAATACGATTTAAACAACGAAATGATTCATGGAAATTATTATGCTGAAAAACTGGGAGATGGGATTACCAAAGAGATGGCCGATTGGGTCTTAGAAGGGGATAAAAATGCCAAATTGTGGTTGAACGATTACGACATATTAACTGGCAAGC
>SPBY01000379.1 GCA_004525825.1 Bacteroidia bacterium | reverse complement strand
CCTTACATGATCAAAAGACTTTTACGGGAGTTGTACCTGCTTCCCCCAGGGGAGCAGCGTGCCTTGGTGGGAGTGACCCTTTTGCTTCTCATAACGCTTCTATTGAGGATTGGGGTACAGCTACTGCCTGGCCGGGAACCGGCCGGAGTAGAAGAGTTTGAAAGGGAGGCGAAAGTGATCATGGCGGCTTTTGCCAGGGCCGATTCAATAGAGAGGATCAGGACAGATTCTCTCGGGCGGACTCGGAATGTCGCCTACGACCATTCATTTGCCACTGCCTCGCCTAGAACCAGGGGAAAGAAGTCACAAGCCATCAATATCAACCGGGCCGATTCTGTTCAGCTGCTACCCCTTCCCGGCATTGGGCCTGTCTTTGCCGGGCGCATCATCAAGTACCGAACCCTGCTGGGCGGTTTTTTATATGTGGATCAGCTTGCTGAGGTGTATGGGATGCCCATTGAGACCATCGATTTGATCAGGAGCCAGGTATATATTGATAGTTCGGCCGTCCGAAAGATCCGCATCGATAGCGCCACTTTTGGTGAGCTGCTAAGGCATCCCTACCTGGAGTATGAGGAGGTGAAGGCCCTGGTGGAATTCCGGGACTTCAAGGGCGATATTAGCTCTTATGCTGAACTTAAAGCCAATCACATTTTGTCTGATTCAACCTTAGACAAAATTCATGGATACCTTGATTTTAGATAGGTAATTGATACACAGCTTTGAATCAGTCCAGAAGTACAGACGCAGTTGATTTATCGAAATAGATCAGGTAGTCGTATAGGAAGGGGTCGAAGGTGGAATAATAGTCCCCAGGTATGTTGTTATAGACTGCTCCTATCTGGAAATACTCCATGTGTTTGTTGAAAGCTAGGAACCAGTTAACATAAGCTTGAAGCCTGAGTAGTTCAATGGAGAAGGCAGGCTCACGGGTATAGGACATGATCGCATTCAGGGAGTTTTCCCTGGGCAGGGTATCCAGTGTTTGCGTCTCCAGACCCGTATATTGATCCCCGTCCATCCCAACAGCCGTAAAGGATCCCCGTGAGAAGAGAAATCCTATAGTGGCATATTCATCCCCAAGTCTATAGCTCAGATAATTCCCCATGGTCCCGGTATTTCCATATTCCAAGTTTGCAATATGTCCGTTATGAGCCCAGACGGCGATTTTTTCACCTTTAAAATATTCAGATAGCCAGACCGTATTCTCAGCCATGTATTTATCCCTGTAATTGATGGAGTATTGTTGAGTTTGATAGTAATATTTTACCTCCGACACCTGCCGGACAAGTTCCAGGATCCTCAAATACAATTGCAAGTCTTTATCTGAAGAGGATGCGATAATCACATCCTTGTATACTGCCATAGAGTCCTTAAGTGCATCCAATTTACCCACGTAAAGCTCAAAGGATTCAGGAGTATAATCTTCGAAATTGTTTTCTGAATCAATTTTAGCTCTTCCCAGAATGCTGTCAGCAAAAGGCTCAAATGGAAGCTCCTTCCCATCCAGGTATTCTTTGACCATATCCGGATGATAGGTATTAAATTGGCAGTCCATGCCCATATACTGAATCCTATCTGATTCTGCCTTACCTTTGTTGTACTCACACATCCACTCCAGCATTTCCCTCACCTCTTCTGTTTTCCAGGTCCAGAAGTGCATTTTGGACCTCATGAGGGCATCGATCTGGTTAGCATTACCTTCCTGCACGGCTTCATTAATGAACAGGGATTCGCCAAAGTCGGCCTCAAAGGCAAATACTTTGTAGCCGTGGTTTTCCACAAGGTGTCTGAATATCCTATGCTTGGCATTGAAAAATTCGGCGCTTCCATGGGTGGCTTCACCCAGGGCAATCACTGATTTTTCGGCGATGGGATCCAGCCAATACAGGTCCTCATCGGTCCAGCCCAAAGGGTTTATAGAGAGAGGATGCATTTCAGCCTTTAGAATTTCCACAAGGGTTTCGGTCTCGGGGTCCAGATTAAGTTCTTCTGGTTTTTCTGTACAGGCGTACACCATCAGCGATAGTATCAGTACCCGGAGGAAGCATGCTTTTTTCATTGTTGGGATGCCTGGAACGTCCACAACAAGTTACAATCTAAGAGCTTAAAAATCAAATCGGGTTTTGTATTGCCTCGAAGCTCTTTTTTATATATATTTATGGAGAGAATGAATGATTTGTCAAAACTCCAGGATCAATTATATACTTTAAGCTGTTGTCATCTTCAATCCATAAAAAATTTATCGGGTTTAGTTGAATATTAGGATATGAATGTCTATTTTTGCGGCTCGAAATTATAAACTGATTGAAATGATCGTAATTCCCATTAAAGAGGGTGAGAATATTGAAAGGGCCTTAAAAAAGTTCAAGCGGAAGTTTGAGAAAACCGGTGTGGTAAAGGAACTCAGAAGCCGTCAGGCTTTCATCAAGCCTTCCGTCACTAAGCGTCAGCAGAAGCTTAAGGCCATCTATATTCAGCAACTACAACAGGAAGAAGAATAAGATCCAGGGGTTTTGGTTAGCTCTTAAATGCTGTCCATGACCAGGATTGATGAATTTTTAAAATACCTGCAGGCTGAGAAGAGGTATGCTGCGCATACCATCAAAGCTTACAAAAACGACTTAAACCAATTCCATGCGTTCTGTCAGGATTCTGATAATGAAGGTGTGGATTTACATTTTAGGGCCATCCGTTCCTGGGTGGTTAAGCTGATGGATAACGGATATAGTTCCCGTACGGTCCACCGCAAGCTCACCTCCCTGAGTAGCTACTGCAAATACCTCATTAAAGAGGGCCACCTTGAATCCAATCCCATGGACAAGGTCCTGAAACCCAAACTAAACCTCAGGGTTCCTGCCTTTGTGGAAGAGTCCAAAATGGAGCACCTGCTCAACGATTTTGATTTTGGTGAGGACTTTGCCGGGATCAGGAATCGCCTGGTACTTGACATGCTATACCAAACAGGCATGCGAAGAAGTGAACTAATTGGGCTTAGAACTGGTTCTATTAATAGGGAAGAGCTTAGTCTTAAAGTAAAAGGTAAAAGGGACAAGGAGAGAATCATTCCTATGAATGTTGAATTGATGGAGGCAGTGGATAGATACCTGGCAAGGCGAAATAAGGTGCTTGGCCCCAGCAGCGAAGATCGTCTGATCTTGACGCAGAAGGGAAAGCCTGCCTATGACAAACTGATTTACAGAATAGTGGAGAAGTACCTGGCACTCGTCACCACCCTGGATAAGAAGAGTCCCCACGTGCTTCGGCACACCTTTGCTACACATATGCTGAACAGGGGGGCGGATCTGAATGCCATCAAAGAGTTGCTGGGTCATGCCAGCCTCTCGGCCACTCAGATCTATACCCATAATACTTACAAGAAATTAAAGTCTATTTATAACCAGGCCCATCCCAGGGCCTAAAAAGATGGAGGTGCCTATGAATATTAAGATGCATTCAATTCGATTTGACGCCGATCAGAAACTGATCAGTTTTATTGACACCAAGGTCAAAAAATTGCCAACAGTTTATGACGACATTCTGGGTGCAGAGGTTTTCTTAAGGCTAGATAAGGATACTGCCGAACGGGAAAACAAGCTGGTGGAGATCAAACTCGATGTGAAAGGACAGACAGTTTTTGCCAAGAAACAGTGCAAGACTTTTGAGGAAGCCACTGACCTATCTATTGACGCTTTAAAGAAGCAACTTGTGAAACGAAAATCGAAAATCAGGAAAAAATAGCCCCCTTAAAACCTGTTGAAAAGGCTGCTCCGGCAGCTTTTTTTTTGCCATTTAAAAAAGAGACTTATTTTTTTGTGATCTAATTAAAATATTCATACATTTGCGAACCGATTTTGGAGGGTCTTTTTTAAGGATGTTCCGTGATCGCCGATGTAGCTCAGTTGGTCAGAGCAGCTGATTTGTAATCAGCAGGTCGCGGGTTCGAATCCCCCCATCGGCTCTGGGCTTTGAAAGCGTACTTTAATTTACTGATATACAGGGGAGATACCAAAGTGGCCAACTGGGGTAGACTGTAAATCTACTGTCGAACGACTTCGGAGGTTCGAATCCTTCTCTCCCCACTTGCTTAAGTTTTAATCAAGCGGGAATAGCTCAGTTGGTAGAGCACGACCCTTCCAAGGTCGGG
>SPBY01000639.1 GCA_004525825.1 Bacteroidia bacterium | reverse complement strand
CACCTGGTATCCGTTCACACGTTCTGTTCCATCGGGCTGTGTAGCCACAGATCTGAACTGCACCCCCGAATTGAGTCCCCGGTCCATCTTCATCTCATATTCCAGGATGAAATCTCCATACAGCTTCTTGGTGGCCATGAAGGTATTCGGCGTACCGGTTTTGGAAGTTCCGATGACCTCTCCGTTTTCCACCCTGTATTCAGCCTTTCCATCCAGTATTTCCCATCCTTTCAGGTTCTTTCCATTAAACAGTTCCACCCATTCCTGGGCATTCAGGCTAAATACAGTGGCCAATGCAAAAATTACCAGTACAGTCAGTCGTTTCATAATATTTAGATGATAGATTGTGGTTATTAGATGGTGCTTATTGCTCTGATGTGAGCATGGGTTTGGTATTGAAGGGAATAAAGACAATTACTACGATGGCGGCCATCAGCCCTAGGGGAATGCCTATATAGATTCCGTTTCGAATTCGGGACATATGTGAATCTTGTTGCGTGCTGAAAATAATGGTCGCAAGTTATAAAACATATACCTAAAAGGAAAGAGAGAATGCCAGGAAAATCAGGCTAAGCGGAGGAGGAGGACGGGATTATCCTTTTTCTGTTAAACAGAAAGACCAACAGGCTGATTAACACTAGAATACCTGAAAAGATCATAAGCCAGAACGGAAGCTCAGGGGACAAACCCAGAAAGCCAGTGATTCCCGGACTGTCAGGTCCCCCGCCCGGCAATATAAGCAGGTCATCGTTCAGGGATAACAGGCTCTCTTCCAGTCCGAACCATGACAGCAGAATACCTGCAACCAGCAGCTGTAGTCCGGTTGCCATGCCTACCATGGACGTGGCCCCCCTCCTGTTCCGGTGACTCCATTTGCGGGTTAGCACCATATTCACATGGAGTTTATGGAAGATCAGCATCACAAAAACTGTCAGGAAAAGGGCCCTGAACAACTGGGAGATCCAGAAATGGTACCAGAAATACATTGGGCCGCGTACTGCCGCAATGGCAATCACCATTACCAAAATAAATACTTTAGGAGCCATCAGGGAGACTATGATCTCTGCGGATTTCCTGCTGTTATCCATGACCAGTGTCAGGAACACCAACGGTAGTAGTCCCAATAATCCCAGGACCACCGGAACCAGCCAGGAGCTAAAGGAGGATAGGATCACCCCTCCAAACAGGTAGAGTATGATCAGGGAAACAGCCAGGCGGGAAATGCTGTGCCAGGCGTTCAGATCACTGACCATATGGGGTCGAAACAGAGCATCAAAATAAAGTGAACCAGCAAATTTCCTGTAGCCACGGTCCCTGATGAAACGGGGAATTCCCATAATAAGCATAAACAGCAGGACCACGGCAAGCACCCTTGCCCACCTCATTGCCCGGTTGGTCTGTCCCGCTACAGCAGTACCTGTAAGTAAGTCCTCAAGGTCCGTCCCCGGCGGATTCGGTTTCTCTTTGTATTTCTCCTGGTGGTAGCCAACCGTTGACCTGAACTGGCCCATGGCCAGCTTATAGCTTACAGAAGATGGCATATCACCTGTGTCGATCCATCTGTAATAGTGCATGAAATAATTGGTGTAGTAATCGAGCAAGCTCAACAGCTCTGTTTTATACTCCAGCGATTCTATCAGTCTGTCATACTCTTCCTGACCGCTGGTGGCAGTATCCCGAGAACGCAATAAGAGATCTCTTTGAACGCTGGTTTCCCTCAGGGCATGAATTCCTCCATCCACCACCTCCTGGAAATCTGATTTCGAAGCGTTATATATATGGCTGAGTTCGAGACTGGAACCGTAGAACTTGAGAGTGCTTGTATCCGTTATGGATTCGGTCCCAAACAAAGTGGAAAATTCCCTGTTTTCCATATTGAAAGCCCTTGATCCGCTGGACATCCGGAAAGCAAAATAGCCGGTGATAAGACCGGCCATCAGGACAAGTATAGATATCTGGGCGTTTCGCGTGATCACATTTCAACCTGTTTGGAAATGGCCGACTTGATTGGTTCCAGTACCCGAAGAAGCATGCGTTTCTTATCGGTGAATATCTGTGCATTTCCCTGCATATTCTGACTAAACTGGATGTCATAGTTATAGTAAGTTCGGAGCCCATTCGGGAAATCCACCTCCACTGTATAAAAACCATCGTCAGGAACTTCGGAGATATCTCTCACATAGCCTTTGACCATGCCGTATTCAAGGTGCGGATAGTTGTCGAATTGAATGTTCACCTGGTCTCCGTTCTTGACCTTTCCTGCACCTTCGAGGGGCAGGCTGATTTTTCCCAACGTAGATCCCGATTCTGTGGGAATAATGGTCAACACCTTCTCTCCCGCTTTCACATTCTGATTCTCGCTCCAGAACTTTGTAAAAGTCACGGACCCACTCACAGGAGCCACCAGGAGGAAATTCTGTTCCCAGGAGCT
>SPBY01000528.1 GCA_004525825.1 Bacteroidia bacterium | reverse complement strand
TAATCAACAGCATATTATGTTTTAATCTATGCCTCATTTCCAATCATCCCAATAATCAGGTTTGGTAGTCACTCCTCCCCGGTAGGTGCAATCGTGGCACTCTTTGTAGGAATACGCAAATGGTGGCCCTCTGCCCATCACGGAGAGGGAATACATAATATAGGGGTAATTAGCGCCAAAATCATCCACACTGCCAGCTGTATCCAGAGGGCAATCAAAACCTACAATGGGGAATTCAAAGTCGTCCGATACGATGATCCTTTTTTCCCGCACCTGTGAAACAAAAAACTACCCGAGGACTTTCTCTTCCGGATCGTTGATATTGCTAATATTTCCTGTGGTTCTTGAAGGCTGGGTTTCAAACAGACCGCCGGCATCACCGGATTGTGCCCTCATCTTGTCCCAGTAGAGAAAGGCCGCGTAAGACAGCGAATGCTGAGCCACCAGCAAACTATACTGTTCCTGAAGGCGGGGTGTCAGATTGGAGACGAAATGCAAGGGCTGCTGACGGATCTCGTTGCTTCCCATCAAACTGGAGGAGCCCACCTGGAAATTTTCAAGAAGATCTGTAAGGTAACAGATCTTAAACCCATGAAGCTGTGGAGTATAATCCTGGAATACGGAACCATCCCAAATATACTGTATGTTGTAGTACGAAAGATATTCCCAGGTTTCTTCAAAGGTCCACATGTAGTTCCTGGATTCCTCCGGACTACCTTTCATATCCACATAAAACCTGATTCCATAATAATTGACATCCGGATTGGAGGTACCCTGCACTTCCAGCTTATAACTCAGATGATCGATGGGAGCGCAGGCCAGGAGTGAATCATATTCCGATTCATACACTTTGTCCTCGGGTGTAATGACCTGCAATTTATAAGCTTTCCCGACAGCCAGGAAATCCGGCTCCGGATCGGACTGGTATATCCCCTTGTCGTTCTCCAGGAAGGTTATGCCATTGCCTGCTTCATCCTCTACACGAACCACACAACCTGAAACCGGCTGGAAATGAGGATTTTGATAGGGCGAAGATTTGGAAATGCTGATGGTTTGAATACCCTGTGTATCAGTGATTCTTCCATCTATAACCATTACCTCATTGGTCTCCTCGACATCCGGTTCGAATGGCTCTATGCATCCAGTGCCAAGAACCATTAATAATATACATATGGTCCATTTATTCAGTGGCATAATTCCCAAACTTAAAATTCCATGAAAGGGTAATTACCGGTCGCCCAAATATGGAAAGTTTATAACCGTTAATACTCCCTGCTTCATTTTTGAAATAAACCGAATAGGCATTGTTCCTGCCGGTAAGATTGTATACGCTGAGCATCCAGAAACTGTGTGCCAGTTTAATCTTTTTCAGGTTTCCTTCCAGGTTGACGCTTAGGTCGATTCTGAAATAATCCGGAATCCGGTACTGGTTTCGGTCCGAATAATCCAGGTACTCTGAACCATTCTGGTAATAGATGGAAATTGGATAGGTCACCGGACGACCTGACATATACTCCAGGGTGCCAGAGAAACTTAAGCGCCTGCTTACCTTATAATTCGTAACCAGGTTAAAACTGTGTGGCCGGTCAAAATTAGAAGGATAGCTAAGTCCGTCGTTGATGTCCTCACCGGGCACAATGCTATTGAACAGCATCATCGATCTTGAATAACTGTAAGCTACCCAACCACTAAGTTTGCCTGAATTTTTCCTGATCATCAATTCCAGGCCATAGGCCTCCTGGTCCCCCTGTACCACCTGTGTTTCTGTGTTGGGGCTGCTGATAAAATCCGCCCCGTCCTTATAATCCACCACATCTTTAAGTTGCTTATAATATATTTCGGCAGAAGTATTCAATCCAGCTGCGGGTAGGTCCTGGTAATACCCAAGAGAAAACTGATCCACAAAGGGGGGCCTTAGGTGATAATCGCTAAGCTTCCATTGATCTGTTGGCGAAATGGCTATGGTATTGCTCAACATGAAAATATATTGTTGTACCCTGTTATAGGAAATCTTTACTGAATTATTTTCCCCCGTCAGATAGGTCAGAGAGATCCTGGGCTCTGGTCCGGCATAGTGCTTTACCACTTGTCCGGATGAAAAAGTTAAAGTGTCAATTACATTTCCCGGCCTTCTGCCTGCTCCTTCAGCGTATAGCAGTACTTCTGCGGGTCCCAGATTAAAGAAGGAACTGTACCTGAACCCCAGATAAACGCTCAGGCGTTGGGTCAGAGATATTTCATCGGCAATGTATCCTGCCAGTTCCAATCCCCTTTCACTCCCAAGATCTACCGGGAACCTGAGACTGTAAGCTCCATAGGGTTCCACCAGGCCCCTGTCCAGATCATAGAATATGCCATTTACGCCGAAGGTAATTCTATGCCTCCCCAACGAAAGCCAGGTATTGTCTGCTTTTATTTCATAGTGATTGATCCTGTAATCGTGCGAATAGGCAGCAGATTCAAGTTCGTTATTCACCGTTCGGAATGCATATTGTCCGAATACCAGGGCCATGTCACTGGTCATTCTGGTACCAAACCTGTGCTTCAGATTGATGGATCCTCCGGCATTTGAATAGGCATATTGATTTGTTGATCCAAGTGTAAAGGCGTCGCTGCTGTAATAGCCAAAAGCCTTCACCAGGTTCTTGTCATTCGGTTCAAGAGTTACGGTACCAGCCAAATCGTAAAATGAGGCATTGCTGTTTCTTAATTCCGGGTCCTCCAGCTGGTTCAGAATCCAGTCAGAATATGTGGATCTCGCACTGAGAACAAAGGCACTTTTGTCTTTGATGATGGGGCCCTCCACAGCTACATGCCCGGTGATTGGACTAATCCCACCCCGTGCAGAATAATTGTTCATGTTCCCCTGTCGGGTGGAAATATCGAATATGGAGGATAACCTGCTTCCATAGCTGGCAGGCAGATTGCTTTTAAAGAGCGTAAAGTCTTTCACAATATCCGGACTGAAGGAAGTGAAAAAGCCGAATAAATGCGAACTGTTGTACACGGGTACCTTATTCACTGTGATCATGTTCTGATCCGCAC
>SPBY01000578.1 GCA_004525825.1 Bacteroidia bacterium | reverse complement strand
CTTCCTGCCCCTGATCCTTTCCTTAAGTCCATCGCTCTCCTGGCACAACTTTTTACTCATCCAATCTCCTTATGCTGGAAATAACACGGGAGAGAAGGAATTGTTTTCATCCTGGTGATAGTGTTCCCTAAACATTGATCTCTGTTTTATTCTACTCTGACTTTAAATATTTTTCATATATCTCGCGGGTCCGATCCAGATGATCCTTCATGAGGGAGCAGGATTGATTTTCATCCTTCCCACGAATCGATTCCAGGATTGAGCGGTGAAATCTAAGGGTATAGGTTTTTTCACCGTCGATGTTGCCATAGATGAAATTGCGCATCCTGGGAAGCAATAAGTAGATGGGCTCCATGGTTACCTGCACCACAGGATTCTGCGTGGCTTTGGTAACGGTTAGATGGAACTGGTTGTCCAGGTCAGCTTCCATTTGAGTATTGTCGGGATCACACTGCTCAAATTCTGCCACATTGGCCTCTAGCAGCGAGAGATCTTCTTTGGTACGGTTAATTGCAGCCAGCTTCGCGATCTGAGGTTCAAAAAGAGATCTTACTTCAATGATTTGCGACAACAGATTATTATCAAATTTCAGATCGTAATATAGATTCAGTGTCTTAATGGCATCTTCGATATTGATCTCCGAAACATACATTCCGCTTCCCTTATGGATGCTGATCAGTCCCCGGGCACTCAGTCGCCGCAGGGCTTCACGCAAAGCTGTCCGGCTTACCCCAAAAGATTCGCACATCTCTCTTTCTGTGGGTAGCTTTGATCCTATGGCCAGTTTCTTTTCCCGGATGGCACCCTCGATGGTTCTCTCAATCCTCTGGCTCAGGGTTAGTTTATTGCCAATATTCTGAAAAATATCGTCCATCAGTAAAATTTTTAGGGCGTTTCAAATTTACATCTTTCAGTGAAGATCCCATGTCCGGACCCTACTGAACCTCCAGTGGATCGCTCAACTGGCTCTCATTGTTCAGACGGTCCAGGGCAGCTATTCGATAGGTACCGCTGGGAATACCGCCTTTAAAAGTGATTCGGGTTTCGCCGGTAAGCTCTACCAGGTTTTGTGCGCTTTTGATGTGGGTATTATCGCCGCGATCAAACCTGTATACGGCAAAAAACCTGGAACGATCCATCTCATCTGACATTTCCTGAGCCTCCCAGACAAGGGTCTCCCCTTCAAGCCTTATATCCATGGGCCGGGGCGGTGCCTGTGAATCAATCCAGGGCATCTCAGGAACCAGTGCGGGAGTGAGGCAATGCTTCTTTTGCAGCTTACTATTCAGCCTGCTAAAGTCGTCCCGAAAAAAATGCTTGCTGCTGAAATAAGCAAAGCCATGGAGCCCTTCCAGGTTGCGGATCAGATCGATCTGCCTGAGCAGGTACTTCTCTTTACGCCACTCTGGGTGCTGCGACTTCTTGTCCAGGCGGTAGGGTGCCAGTCCCACATACATGTGCCGCCCATAGCCAAAGTCGTTCCACCAGTAGGCCAGGGTGGAGAATCCCACTGCAGGATGGCTTTCCCTCCAGTATAACTGCGGCATCAGGTAATCTATCCACCCCTTTCTCTGCCAAAGCAGAACATCCGCATATATACCATCATAATTGGAGGTGCCCGCCGTAGTTTCTGAACCGTAAATGTCCTCGGACCGGTTTCTCCAGACTCCAAAGGGACTGATCCCAAACTTCACCCAGGATTTCTCAGCTTTGATGGCTGCTCCGAGCATGGATATGATGGTGTCCACATTGTGTCTCCTCCAATCTCCGATCCGGTCGGGGTAGAATTCTCCTCCAAACAATTGGAATTCGAGGCTGTCAGGCAACTCCTGGCCTGCTATCTGATAGGGATAAAAATAGTCATCAAAATGAATCGCATCCACATCATATCTCCTGACCACGTCCACCACTACTTCAGTCATAAATTCCCAAACCTGCGGGTTGGCCGGAGAGAAATATGTTCTCTCCCCATAGGTGAAAATCCATTCGGGATGGGAATGAATAATGTGTGTAAGACTTAAAGAATCGGTAGTATCGAGTGTGATCCTGTAGGGATTGAACCAGGCATGGAGTTCCATGCCTCGACGATGCGCCTCAAGGATCCAGAACTCCAGAGGATCGTAGAAGGGATCAGGAGCTACCCCCTGCTCTCCCGAAAGAAAGCGGGACCACGGTTCCAGTTCGCTTTGGTAAAGAGCATCTGCCGTGGGACGCACCTGCAGGATGATGGCATTGTTCCCGTTAAGCTTGTGTCTTTCCAGGATATCCAGGATCTCTCCCTGCTGTCGGGAAGTGCTCAGTCCGGTTGTAGAGGGCCAGTCGATGTTGGCTACTGTCGCCACCCAGACCCCTCTGAATTCCCTCTTTGGTGCTTGGCCCAGAAGAGGCAGCAAAACAAATCCACATAGGAGGCAAAGAAGCAAAAGACGTTGGTGCATAGTAGTTAAAGTCTTGCGATGCATCAGAATTCTGAACGCCATTTATCTATTATGTTGCAATTTACAAATATAATCTGGAAATTTGTCATACATCATTCATATGATGTTTTTGTCTGATTAAGAGCTAGGCAAAGTAACCTGAAAATAGCCTGTAATGATATTAATAGCCGACAGTGGATCCACCAAAACAGACTGGAGACTTATAGCCGGAAATGAACTCAGGGTGATGTCGACCCGTGGAATAAATCCCTACCACTCCTCCGAAATGGAGATCGGTGAAGAACTGGAAAAACTGGACCTGGCTGGAAGGGAGCGGGACATTCTGGAAATCT
>SPBY01000412.1 GCA_004525825.1 Bacteroidia bacterium | reverse complement strand
GAGCAGAGCAATTCAGGATACTGAAAGAGAATTTCAAAAATCTGGGTCTCTATAATTCCGAAGATTACGCTTATGTGGAATTCAAAAGGGACGAATCCAGGGCCAATCTGACTGAATCTGTGGCACAGAATCGGTTAAGGGGACTCTATCAGTATCCCCTCTACTGGTTCAAGCTGGTTTTGTTTGACAATGCCGGACTCTACGCCACCAGTCCGGTGAGGGTGCTGATTACAATGGTAAACAGTTTCATTGTTTTTAGCCTGTTATACCTGCTGCTTCTCTGGAAGACCTCGGCCGATATTGTGGCTTCGGTGGATGATCATCTCTCCATGGCAGCCAGATCATTTTACCATAGTGCCATTACCTTTCTTACCATAGGTTACGGGGACTACTATCCTTTTGGGATGGTACGATGGGTCTCGGCCCTTGAAGGTTTCGTGGGTCTTTTCCTGATGTCATACTTTACAGTGGCTTTTGTGCGGAAAATATTGCGCTAGATTAATCTTTCTCCTTGCTTCCAAGCAGATCGGGCCTCAGTCTGCGTGTTCGTTCCAGTGATTGCTCATGTTTCCACTGGTCTATTTTGGCAGCATGCCCCGACAATAGTATATCCGGCACCTTCCAGCCCTGGTATTCGGCTGGCCGGGTGTAGACAGGGGGAGCCAGCAAACCATCCTGGAAGGAATCGCTAAGCGCAGAGGTCTCATCTGAAAGGGCCCCGGGAAGAAGCCTGACTACACTATCTGTTATTACAGCTGCCGCCAGTTCACCTCCGGTGAGTACATAGTCCCCGATGGAGAACTCTCTGGTAATCAGGTGGTCCCTGACCCTCTGATCCACTCCTTTATAATGTCCGCAAAGAATGATGATGTTGTGGGCGAGTGCCAGGCGATTGGCTTCCTGTTGGTTGTACTTGTTTCCGTCGGGAGAGGTATAGATCACCTCGTCATAGCTCCTATGTGAACTCAGATGCAAGATCGCCCTCTGAATGGGCTCGATGGTCATGACCATGCCCGCATCCCCTCCAAATGAATAATCATCCACCCTTCGGTGCTTGTCCAGAGAGAAGTCCCTGAGGTCGTGAATGTGGATCTCCACAAGCCCTTTCTCGCTGGCTCTCTTTACGATGGAGTGGTTCAAAGGTCCCTCAAGCAATTGAGGTAACACAGTAATTATGTCGATCCGCATACCTGTGTGATTTACTGCGAAGATAGAACAGTTTTTTTCTGAAAAAGTGTCCATTTAATGAAAAATGACTAATTTGTATGGTCTAGCGAGCTACAAATCCTCTACCTGTTATGAAAACTAATGATGAAATTGATCCTCTGAAAGATAAAATACCCCAAGAGCAGCAGCCAGAAACAAAGCAAATAAAACCGCTTAAAGAGGAAAAGGAGAGACCACAGGAAGCTAAGGTACAGGAGACAGAGTCATCCTCTCCTGCAGAATCACAAGTATCTGAACCCAAGCCCGCTACCGCTGAACCCGAGCCCCTTGTTGCAGAAACTGAACCGGCAAGCCCCGAACCCGAACCTACTGTTGCAGAAACTGAACCGGCAGGCCCCGAACCCGAACCTACGGTTACTGAAACTGAACCGGCAAGCCCCGAACCCGAACCCGATACCAAAGAATCCGCACCTATAAATGAAGCTGTAGGGGCTCCTGTAAGTGTAAAGTTCAGATCAACAAGATTTTCTGATCAGTTAATTGATGATAGTGAGGAGCAGCTAACAAATGCAGTCTACGACGATGTCCTGGAACACTCAGAACATGAGGTGGAGGAAGAGCAGACCGTCAATTACAGTTTGTTGAGTAAAGAGGATCTGGTGAAATTGTTGCGGGATAAGCTTGACAATCCGGGAAAGGGGAATATCCGAAAAGAGGTGGAGGAGATCAAGGCTTTCTTTTACGCGAAGGTTGAAGCGGTGGTTGAAGAGAAGAAGAAACATTTTCTGGATGAAGGAGGGAACCTGGAAGACTTCAAACCGGCAGAAGAGCCGGTGGAAGCAGACATGAAAGAGCTGCTTCATAAGTACAGGGGACTGAAGGCTGAATTTACCAAGCAACTCGAAAAACTCAAACAAGAAAACCTGCAGAAGAAGCAGGAGATATTGGAGGAGTTCCGGCTCATGATGGAGGGCCAGGATACTTTTGAGCATACTTTTAGAAAGTTTAAGGATCTGCAGAAAGCGTGGTTTGCTGCTGGTGTAGTTCCCCATCAGAACCTGAAGGATCTATGGGATTCCTATAACTATTTTGTTGATAAGTTCAACGACTATGTGAGGATCAACCGTGATCTCAGGGCACTTGATCTGAAGAAAAACCTGGAGTTGAAGATCCAGCTCTGTGAACGTGCAGAAAAGCTAAGCGAAGAACCAAACATTGTTCATGCCTTTAAAGTACTTCAGAAGAACCATGCCAGATGGCGGGAAATAGGCCCAGTTCCTCGCGAGAACAGGGATGAAGTATGGGACAGGTTCAAAGAGGCCACTTCGGTGATCAATAAAAAGCACCAGGATTACCATTCCAGATTGAAGGAGTCCTTGCATGAAAACCTGGAGAAAAAAACAGAACTCTGCCTTAGGATTGAGACCATAGCTGAAAGGAATTATGAAACCCATGGTGCCTGGATTGATAAAACTAACCAGGTGCTGGAGATTCAGAAGACCTGGAAAACCATAGGCTATGCTCCAAAAAAGGATAACAATGTCATCTATGCACGCTTTAGGAAGGCATGCGATGTATTCTTTGGGAACAAGGCCAAATTCTATGCATCAGCTTTTGAGGAGCAAAAGGGAAACCTGAAGCAAAAATCTGAGATTGCAGAGAGGGCTGAAGCCTTAAGTACTAGTGAGGATTGGAAAGAGACAACCACTGAACTGATCTTATTGCAGAAGCAATGGAAGGAAATTGGACCGGTGCCGCGCAGGGATTCGGATAAATTGTGGAGACGATTCAGGGCTGCCTGTGATACCTTCTTTCACAATAAATCCAAGTATTTTGAGGACGTCGATTCAAGCTTTGATGAAAATCTGAAGGCGAAAGAATCTCTGATTTCGGAGATGGATGCCTTTACAGTTTCCGGGAACCAGAAAAAAGACCTTAAGGATTTGGATGATTTCCAAAGAAGATTCAATGCCAATGGATTTGTTCACTCAGATAAAAAGGAGTGGATCAAGGATCAGTTTAGGGTGGTGCAGGAAAAGCTGCTGGAAAAGATCGGACTGGATGAATCAGAGTTGAGCATTTTTAAGTTCCGCTACAGAATAGAAGGCATGCTAAATGCTCCCAGGGCCGATCTGAAATTGAATTTTGAGCGCGATAAACTTGTTAATAAACTGCAGCAATTGCGTAACGACATGGGAGTATGGGAGAACAACATTGGATTTTTCAAACAATCCGACAGCACCGAGGAGACCATCCTGGGATTTCAGGAAAAGATTGATTCCGCCCATGAGAGGATCAGGGTTCTGGAGAAGAAGATCCGGCTTCTGGATACCATGGAAAATGAAAATTAAATTTTACTTTTACCTCGAAATTAAATCTGATTCAATTGGGCCGTACTAAGTATGTTTTTGTTACAGGAGGAGTGACCTCTTCCCTGGGGAAAGGTATTATTTCGGCTTCTCTCGGGCGATTGCTTAAAGCCCGGGGATACAGGGTGACTATTCAGAAACTCGATCCATACATCAATGTTGATCCTGGCACCCTTAATCCTTACGAACATGGTGAGTGTTATGTGACCGATGATGGTGCCGAAACCGATCTTGACCTGGGTCATTATGAACGCTTCCTGGATATT
>SPBY01000330.1 GCA_004525825.1 Bacteroidia bacterium | reverse complement strand
CCTCATGTACTTCGCTTTCCCTGGCCCTTAGGGGAAGTGAGCGTGGAGATTCATGACCGCAACCGGGCCGGGGATTTTCAAATGAGCTGGTCTATTCAGATAGATCCCGCTTCCATCTTTAGTGATCCCGGGAATCCCCTGGAATTTGAAACGGTCGACCTGGAGATCCATGGCGATCCTTCAGAGAAGGTGGATATTTTATTTTTGGCTGAAGGTTACACTGAAGCAGAGATGGAGAAGTTTCTGGGAGACGTGGAACGCACGGCCGACTATATTTTTTCGGAGGAACCCTTTCAAAGTCAACGCGATAAGTTCAACATCAGGGCGGTCAAATCGGCCAGCAAAGATTCGGGTACCGATATTCCCGGTAAGGGGATATGGAAAAATACGGTGGTAAACTCTTCGTTCTTCACCTTTGGCATTGAGCGTTACATGACCACCATGGATTTCAAATCGGTTTGTGATGTGGCTTCCAATGCACACTATGATCAGGTATATATACTGGTCAATACCGATAAATACGGAGGGGGCGGCATCTACAACCACTACAGCATCTCTGCAGCCGACAATGAAGCATCCCGTGCCGTGGTGATTCACGAATTCGGGCATGCTTTCGGGGGACTGGCCGATGAGTATTACAACTCTTCGGTGGCCTACAACGACTACTTTCCCCTGGAGGTCGAGCCATGGAATCCCAACCTGACCACCCTGGTCGAATTTGACTCCAAGTGGAAGGAGATGATTGGGGAGGAGACCCCTGTCCCCACCCCCGGGGAAGAGCTTTACCAGGAAGTGGTGGGCGTTTATGAAGGTGGAGGCTACGTGGCAAAAGGGGTCTACAGACCTATGATCGACTGCAGGATGCATACCAATGAAGCGGTCTTCTGTCCGGTGTGTTCCAAAGCCCTGAAAAAGATGATTGGCCGTTCCACGGGACTGTAGAACAATTCTTTTTTATTACCTAAGCTAAGCTGAGGTAGGACTTAATTTTTATATTTGTCGTTCAGCAATTTGCAACCCTCTTATAGTGAAAAGGCTATCGGACGAAGAAATATTGGCCGGACTCAGAAAACGGGACAATCGTGTTCTGCAGTTTATCTATAATAACAGCTTTAACCCGGTGAAGCAGCTGGTGCTTCATAATGCTGGTTCTGAGAGTGATGCCGAGGATATCTTCCAGGAAGCGCTGATTGTGATTTTTAAGAAGTTAAGGGATGAACCACTCTTTGAACTCAATTCAGCTTTCTCCACCTATCTCTACTCCATTTCCAGGCTACTCTGGCTGAAACATCTCCGCAACATCAAAAAGATCGATATTGATCCTCTGAACAGAGATATGGAGGAAAGGATCGAATTTGAAGAGCCCTTACCCGTGGAGGACAAAGATCTGCGACTGGCCATTTACCAACGCACCCTCTTGATGATACCGGAGGACTGTCAAAAGATACTCCAGCTTACTGCCCAGGATCTCACTTCTTCAGAGATTGCTGAACAACTTGGATTCAGAAGCGAGGGTTATGTCCGCAAACGACGACATTTTTGCAAGGAGTACCTGATCAACAAGGTAAAGGAGGATTCCGACTATCAGGCCATGATGGTGGATTAAATTTAAATTATCCATACCCGATATTTCTTAGGATCTGACAAGCTTTGAAAACCACGCTATATTCCGAACTTGTTTTTGATTACCTACCTAAGTAAGTGTAAGAAGAGTCCAAACTGCACCGGCCGCGTCAATTGTCCCAAATAATATCAGTGGTGCTTTGGCTTTTTTAGCAATTACCAGACCTGTAAAGGCCACAAATACTCCAAATCGACCATATACTGTGGCCCAGAAAAGAGGGGTAAGGTTATTCATTGCAGCAACAATGTAGTAATAGGCCAGCGCTCCGACTACCACAGCCATTACCCTGATCCATTGTTCATTGGTTTTGGGCATTTTGAATAAGGGTAAAATGGCATTGGGAATGAACAGAAAGCCGGCTGCAACAACAACCAGGTAGATTCCAAATACAAAGACACTAAGTTCTGGTGGATTCATAGGTACATACGTTTTTAAATTTGAGGAATATAGCGTGGTTTACTGTGATAATTCAATCACCGATTGTCTCTCCCTGTTTACAATGAGCTTGGTTACATCGCGCCTTGAATAATGCCCCGATACATCCATGTTCTGCCTTTCCTCCAGCACCCGGTTGAAATCGATGATGCCGGTGAACAGCCCTTCTTTTCCTACCATGGGTTCCAATATCCACTCACCATCGGGCCCTGCAATGCAAGAGCCTCCATCGGTGAGGGGATCCACAGCATTCTTGATAATTTCTTCCCTGTAGGGGGTTTCCTCCGGGAAATCACGGATGCTCATCAGAGCTCCCACCGAAACCACAAAGGACCTGGCTTCTTTGGCAATGAAGCGGGTAATATCCTCGGTATTCCGGACAGACCCCGGCCATACGGCCACGTGCAGGTCCTCTCCCTGTCCATACAGTGCTGTCCTGGCTAGAGGCAGCCAGTTCTCCCAGCAATTTAGTCCCCCGACCGTAAACTCTTTCAAGGGGTGTACCCTGAGCCCGTGCCCGTCGCCTTGCGACCAGGTAAGCCGCTCCTCGTAAGTGGGTTGCAGTTTCCGGTGCACCGAAAGAATTTCGCCCACATTATTGATATACACCAGGGAGCAATAAAGGCTATGCCCGCCACGGTTCTGTGCCCGTTCAATGATTCCCACGTATGCAGCCACTTCATGGATCCTGGCAGCTTCGCATAAGGCATCCAGTTCGCCCGCTTCTACCGTGATGGAGTTTCGTATATAGTGTGCATGGATCTCTTTCTGAATAAGCGAATTCCACTCTGTTCCATGGGTGAGCCCGAGCCAGAATGGATATCCGGGCAAAAGAGCTTCCCCGAAAACCACCAGGTCGCAACCTTCCTTCCCGGCTTTCTCAATATAATCCCTGATTTTATCACGGGTCTTTTCTTTGTTCAGCCAGACAGGGGATATCTGGGCCAGGCCGATTTTTAGCAAGTTGGATTCTTTCATTGTATCAAGTTCGGTAAGCTTCAGAGGAGTAAATTAGTCAATTCCCAGTTCACTGCGCTTTTTCCGGGTCAGTTTGGAGGCAACCAGCTGGTAGGATTGGGTGGAACCTGATAGGGTGAGGTAATCAGGTATATCTTTTCTCCCAAATTGAAGCAAAGGTGATCCTCCCATTTAATGTCCGAAGTGGTTCCCTATAGCTGCTTGCATATTTTCATCAGTTCTTCAATGGTCATATCCTTAGTTTCAGGGATTTAGATCCGGGTTGTAAGCTGGATTGGGTGTGGGCATCTGTGCATTGTTCTTTTCCCGCCAGCTTTGAAGTTTCTGGAGAAGTTCACTAGCTTTCTCAGGAAACAATGAGGCCAGGTTGTGTGCCTCCCCCGGATCTTCCACCAGGTTGTATAGCTCGAGTGCCCCATCCTCAAAGTACTCGATCAGCTTGTACTCTCCCTCCCGGATCACCCCACCTGGCATCCCAAGATGGTAGTGGGGGTAATGCCAGTAAAGGGTTTCGCGATCAATGGGTTCCGAATGCATTAAATGTGGTAGCAGGCTGGTCCCTTCGATTTTATGATCTATGCTGACTCCAGCCACTTCGGCAAGGGTGGGATAAAGGTCTGTGCTGATAATGATCTCCTCCGACAGCCGATCTGCTTCAATGTGTCCGGTCCAGCGGACAATGGCAGGGATCCTCAGACCACCCTCATAAAGTGTCCCCTTGCCCTCTCGAAGCGGATGGTTCCATGAGGCCCTGATGAATCGATTGTCCGGTTCCCCCCGCAAAAGAAGGCCCCCGTTATCGGAGGTAAATACCACCAGGGTATTTTCTTCCAGTCCAGCCTCTTTCAGGAAAAGCATCATCCGTCCCACATTCTCATCCACTGCCTCGGTCATGGCCAGGAAATGGGGATTCCTGAGGATGGTGTCTCCCTGGTGGGCCTCCAGTTTTGTTTCATATTTTTTAAGCAGGTCGGGCCTGCCTTCCAGGGGAGTATGCACATTGTAAAAGGGGAGATAGAGAAAGAAAGGTTCCTCCCTCTTCTCAGCCATAAAGCGGATGGCTTCATTGGTGAGCCGGTCGGTCAGGTATAGGCTGTCGCCCATGAGCTCCAAAGGAGTGATAATGTCGTCACGGCTCTCACGGGTATAGGGATAGTAGTAAGAAGGGGGACTGCCCTTGCTGTAGCCGGCCACATTCAGATCAAAGCCCTGATCGGTGGGCAGGTAGCCCTCTCCACCCAGGTGCCATTTGCCAATGGAAGCTGTTTTATAACCTGCTTCCGACATGATCTCGGCCAGGGTGAATTCTTCAAGGGGTAATTCATGATTGATGGGTGGCACAATGAATTTTTCATAGGGCTTGGGACCTTCTAAAAACTGGTTCCCGGGGATCCAGTCGGTGATATTCACCACCACGGGATTTTTCCCGGTCATTAATGAGGCCCGGGTGGGGGAGCAGACCGTGCAAGAGGCATAGGAATTGGTGAACCGGACTCCTTGGGAGGCCAATCGATCGATGTTTGGAGTTTCCACCAGAACGTTTCCATAGCATTGCAGGTCGGAGTAGCCCAGGTCGTCCACCACGATCAGGAGGATGTT
>SPBY01000311.1 GCA_004525825.1 Bacteroidia bacterium | reverse complement strand
GTCTTTGGTTTTGGAAGAGGTAGTTCCGACGCAGCAAAACACTTCATCTGCAGTGAAATCATCTTTGAATTGCTCCAGCTGAAGCACATCCCCAATGAACTCTTCTATTTTGGGAGAGGTGTTTCCTGAGGCTTTTCTGGAAAACAGTTTTATGCTTGCATAGCTGTCATCAGCAATTAACCTGTTTAATAGCAAACTACCTGTTAAACCTGTTCCTCCTAATAGGATGGCTGTTTTTTGATTCATAGCGGCTGAAGGTTTATTTGGGAAGTACAACCATATAATCCACAATTGGTTCAGCTATGAATGAAACCAACAAGCCTGGTACAATGTTTAGTCCTATTGGTCAAAAAACTGGCAATCTTCGATAAATGAAGCTATCTTGAGAATATGATACAAAGACTAGCTTGCCTTGGATGGCTTTTGGGATTCATCATGCTCAGTGCATGTGACACACCTAGCCTGGAAATCTATGTTTCACCGGTTGGGAACGATGCTGCAGCGGGCACGCTGTCAGCTCCTGTCTTAAGTCTGCAACGTGCCGCCCAACTGGCCCGGGAGAATTCCGGACAGGTGCCGGTCACTATATTTCTTTCCGGGGGAAGGTATCCTTTGACTACTTCCCTGGTGCTGGGTCCGGATGATGGTGGGACCGCTGAGGCACCGGTTCAGTGGAAAGCCATGCCAGGAGAGAATCCAATCATCAGCGGAGGCATTCCCGTGGACAATTGGAGCCAGGAAGAAGATGGAAGCTGGTCCGCTTCCCTGCCTTCTGACTACCAGGGTACTTTCAGATCCTTTTACGTCAATGGGAAAAGGGCCACACGGGCGCGCTTCCCGGACGAAGGATATCTTAGGATCGGGAAAGCCGGTGGAGACAAGCGAACCAACTTCTATTTTAATGATAATGATATCCCCGAGATAGCGGAACCTGAGAGACTTGAACTGATCTTCCTGCATGACTGGTCGGTCACCCGAATCCCTGTAAAATCCATCGACTGGAATGCAAGACAGCTCACTGCAGTAGACTCCATTGGTTCACGGCTAGCCTTTTTCACCTTGACCAACTGGGAAGAACAGCCCCGCTATTACCTGGAAAATGCCCAGGAGTTTTGCGATCAGCCTGGAGAGTGGTATGCTGACTTTGAGAATCGAAAAGTATACTACCGTCCTGCTCCCGGTGACAGGATCGAAGAAAGTACAGGAATCATCCCACTGGCAGAAAAACTGATAGTGATTGAAGGCGATGAAGAGCAGCATGTGGCTTATATCAGCTTCACGGGCATCACCTTTGAACACAGCGCCTGGCAAGTGCCCGAACACGGATACTGCGGCGTCCAGGCCTGCATGTTCAGCGATCGGGGAGCAGATCAGAGCGGGTGGAGCAAGATCCCAGCGGCCATTGAACTCGACCTGGCTGATCATTGCAGCTTCGTACAGTGCACCATCCGTAATACCGGGGGATCGGGCATCTGGATTCAAAAGAACTGTTCGGGATGTGAGATCTCCCAAAGTCATATCCATTCCATTTCCGGAAATGGAGTGAGTATAGGGGAAGGACAGGACCGCCTGGCAGACGGGGTTCCCTGGTGGATATCGCACCCCGAAGAAGCCTCCACGGGCAATAAGGTAAGCCAATCCCTCATTGAGCGCTGTGGCCTGCAATTCCATGGAGCAGTGGGGATCTGGTGCGGACTGGTAGCCAACACTACCATTGAGCACAACGAAATCAGGGATCTGCCTTATACCGGGGTTTCTGTGGGATGGATGTGGACCGCCGATCCCACTCCCTGCCGGGAGAATACCCTTAATGCCAACCACATTCATCACATCATGACCATACTCAGCGATGGAGGAGGAATTTACAGCCTGGGGCTCCAGCCAGGGAGCCGGATTACCAACAACCTGATCCACGATGTTCAGGTCAATGCCGGCAGGGCCGAAAGCAACGGCATGTTCCTGGATGAAGGGACCAAGGAGCTGCTGATTGAAAACAACATTGTATACGATATAGCCAAATCCCCCCTGAGGTTTCATAAGGCCTTTCATCCCACCATGGTAAGCAATAACGTACTGGTATGCAAGGACGATACACCACCTATAGCTTACAATAGCACAAAGGAAGACGATATCCAGAAGGTGGAGAACATCATCTTGAGCCAGTCTTCCGAATCCGATATGCTCAGGCTGGAAGAGCTGCTGAAAAACCGATTTCCGTAGTGAGGTGTTAAAAGCGAGTTAAAGCTCATCCCAAGCGGCCATTGACAGTAACAATATGGTTTGTCCATTGTTTAACAATTATAAACAATTAAAAATCAATTTTATGGCTAAAATTCTGGTGACTGGGGCAACGGGCAATACTTGTTCAATCTTTATTCCTGCACTGTTGAGTGCCGGACAAGAAGTCAGGGCATTTGTACGAAATGAAGAAAAAGCACAAAGCCTGAAAGATGCAGGAGCAGAGATCTATGTAGGAGATTTAGATCAGGGGGATACAATTGATGGAGCACTCGAAGGGATCGAGAAAGTATATTTGTGTACCTGGAATGGTCCAACAGCTTCAGCCCAGGGCATAAACGTTGTCGAAGCAATTAAGAGGGCTGGCATCTCTCCTTTTGTGGTAAGACATTCCGCTTTTGGAGCAGCCGGGTCAGAACTAATTCAACAGATCAACAAGGTGGATAAAGCTCTTCAGGAATCTGGCCTTCCATGGACCAGCATCAAGCCTACTTTTTTTATGCAAAACCTGATGATGGTTTCTCAATCCATTCAGAATGGGGGTCAGATCTATTGGGACTGGGCTGAAGGAAAGGCAGGGATGATAGATATACGCGATGTGGCTGAAAGTGCATTAGGGGCCCTAACGGGAAAGGCGGAACAAGGAAAGGAGTATGTCCTTACGGGACCCGAATCCATATCCATGCATGATGTGGCAGCTTCATTTACAAAAGTCCTCAACAAATCGATTAACTATGTGGCTGTGCCTCACGAGGCCTCAAAAGAATCCATGATGGGTATGGGATTCCCAGAGTTCATTGTGGACGGATATGTAGAACTCAGCCGTGGTTTTTCACAGGGATTTGCAGATACCACCAATGGCAATGTTGAAGCACTTTCAGGCCATGCACCCAGGTCCATCGATGACTTTACCAGCGACTTCAAATCTTATTTTGAAAGCTAATATCGGATGAATTATGTTTGAATGAACAACACTTGAGTCTATGCTGATTGTCTCCTGAAGAAGATAAAAGTCCCCATAAGAATCATGAAAGCCAGCGCGGCATGGATTAACATGGCTCCGTTCATACCGACCGCGTCACGCAGGTATCCCAGGGAAATATTCCCCAGGGTTAGCCCGGCCCCGAAGTGAAAGGCCCAGATCAGGGCCTGGCCCGTGGTACGCAGATGATCCGGGGTACGGTCCTGCACATACTCCACTACTCCCACCAGGAAAACGGCAATGGTGATGCAATGAAAGATGCTGAAAAAGATTGCGATGGCCGGATTGGAAATCAAACCGTAGCCAAGCATGCGCAACATGGATATGGCGATGGCAAAGAGGATGACCTTTTCAGGACCGCTGCGCTTCACGATTCTTGAGACAACGAAGTAGGCCGGAATCTCGGGAATGGCCTGAACAAAGAACACCCAGCCGATGAAGGAATCACTGGCACCGATATCCAGATAGTACAGGTTAATGAATTGCATCAGTGGGGCAATGGCCATCCCGAAGAACAGGATGAGTAGAAGAAAGACGAGCAGAGGGGCATTGCGGAAAAAAAGACCGAAACTGCGAAAATTCACCAGGATCCTGCCGGTCACCGGTTTCCGGGGCATAGTAAAGAGGTTAAAAAGAGAGAGCAAAAGGAAAAGTCCGGCCGACACTTTGAAAATCATTTCCGTTCCCTGTCTGACCAGGTAGCCCACCAGGAGCGACAGAGAAGCATATCCCACGGAGCTCCACATTCGGAACTGTCCGAAAGAGAAGCGCCGATTCTCACGCACAAAGCCTGCAGCCATCCCGTCCACCACGGCCCCCGAGGGCTGATGAAACACGGAAACCAGCAGAACAAAGACAAACATCCAGTGAAAGCTGAAGGTCCGGCCAATCAGGAAGACCAGCAGGGCGCAGGCAGAGCTCAAGAGCAGCAGAATCCGGTTGTTCCCGTACTTATCGGCCAGCATCCCCCAGAAAGGAATCACCAGGGCCGCGGTGGAGATAAACAGAGCTCCCAGGATCCCGATCTGCATACTGCTGAAACCGATGCGGTCGAGGTGCAGGTTAAAGAAAGACTGCCAGCTGGCAAAGGCCCCGTTCAGGACAAAGTAAAACACCGGTAGCCTGTATTCTTCCCTTAGCAGACTTGTCCTGTTTTTGATGGCCCGGTTCGCATGCATAAGCGAAGTTAAAAAACTCCTTCAATTCAGAAGGTCAGAATTTGACGGTGTTGGAGTAAACAAATTCTACGTTCACTTTTCTAATAAGTAAGAACCTTTACTAAAAAACTTACTGCCATGTCATCACTTGTTACCATTGCCACGTATGAGCAGTCCAAAACTGCTTATATTCTCAAAGCTAAGCTTGAGGACGCTAATATCGATTGTTATTTTGTCATCCTCAGAAGTTCCGAAGAAGAATGGGAAGAAGTGCGCGTCCAGGTCAGCGAATTTGATGTGGAAAGAGCCATCAAAGTCATGTTGGCCATCCAACAAGAATATGGACTGGACATTGAGAAGATCGAAGCTGCAAATCCGAAAAGAAAAATCATCGTCCCCACCGATTTTTCCATCGGCTCGGAACACGCCTGCCACTATGCTATCCAACTGGCTCATAAAATAAATGCCGAAATCAAATT
>SPBY01000522.1 GCA_004525825.1 Bacteroidia bacterium | reverse complement strand
GTGCAAAAGTACGCTTTTCTAAAGATAAATGCTAACTCCAATCTTAAATCTTTCACTTGAAAAACTGAGGGTATACTCCTGCAGAACAAGGGGTGTAGAAGGATCATTGGAAGGTACAAAAATAGAATCGGGTGATTAATCACAATATTTGTTGAATGGTGATTTTATCTTTTTCAAGTTGCTCTTTCAATGCTTCCAGTCCGCTGAATCTCATCTCATCTCTCACCCGTTTAACAAAATGGATCACCACATGTTCGTCGTAAAAATCTCCTGTGACACCAAACAGGTGGGCCTCAATGGTCTTCACCGCTGAAGCACTGTCAATGGTAGGCCTGAATCCGATATTCAACATCCCCTTGTATAGCTTACCCCTGAGTTCTGTCCGGATGGCATAGACACCATTCAAGGGTATCAATTTGTATGGGTCCATGGGATGTATGTTGGCTGTTGGAAATCCCATCTTCCTTCCAATATGGTTTCCTTCCACGATGGTCCCGCTAAGATAGTAGTGGTAGCCCAGCATCTGGCTAGCCTTCACAAGGTCTCCGATTAATATGGCTTCCCTGATGTTGGTAGAGCTTACTTTTCCAAACTCTGAACTGAATTCAGGCAGTTTTTCAATTCGGAACTTATTCTTCTCAGCGCACATTTTCAGCCCTTCCGGATCCCCCATGCGATCCTTTCCAAAATGATTGTCGTAGCCCATAAGCAAAACTTCCACACCCAGTCTGTCTACCAGGTATTTTTGCACAAAATCGCAGACAGAAAGCGAGGCAATCTCAGCACTGAAGGGAACAATGACCAGTTGATCGATTCCGTTACGCTCCAGTTCCCTGATCTTTTCGTCCCGGGAATGCAGCACTTGAAACCTCTGCATCTCCTTATTCAGTACAATCCTGGGGTGGGGCCAAAGGGTCACGACCACCGATTCTCCCCCATGTACTTCAGCCTGCTTTCTCAAATGATCCAGAATAAACTGGTGTCCGGTATGAACACCATCAAAAATCCCGATGGTGGCCACCGGCCTCTTAAGCTCGAAAGATTCGTCAATAAACCTTACTTTCATAAAGGGGCTGTGGTTTAAAGTCCCTAATTTAGTATTTTTCGTAAGGAAAGCTTATGTGCGCCCGTATATTGAAATTTAAACACGTCAAATGAATGATCCTGGTCTAATAAAAAACGATCCCTGGCTGGAGCCCTACCGGGCTGCCATAGTGAGGCGCATGGAGAAAGCAATCACCAGAGAAGCTGAGCTGACTGGGGATGGCTCTTTGCAATCTTTTGCCAGCGGACACCTATGGTTCGGTTTGCACTCGCTGGACCAGGGATGGGTGATGCGGGAATGGGCACCCAATGCCAGGGAAATCTTTCTCATAGGAACATTCAACAACTGGCAGGCAAGTGATCAGTACCGCTTTTACAGGCTCGAATATGGCAACTGGGAGATTCGGCTGAAAGAAGGAAGCATTGCCCATGGGGATAAATATAAGCTATTGGTGCGCTGGGAAGGAGGGGAAGGCGAACGGATCCCGGCCTGGTGCAACCGGGTGGTACAGGACCCGGAAACCAAAGTGTTCGATGCACAGGTATGGATCCCCTCAAAACCCTACAAATGGAAGAATCCGCTGCCCGATCTGACAGATTTCCAGCCACTGATTTACGAGGGCCACGTAGGCATGGCCACCGAAGAATACAAGGTGGGAAGCTATGCAGAATTCCGGGAGAAGGTACTTCCCCATGTGGTACGCGGAGGGTATAACACCCTTCAGCTGATGGCCATTCAGGAGCATCCTTATTATGGTTCCTTCGGCTATCATGTATCCAATTTCTTTGCCGCCTCCTCCCGCTTCGGAACCCCTGAAGAGTTAAAGGAGCTGATTGATGAGGCCCATGGATATGGAGTGGCCGTGATCATGGATATCGTGCACTCCCATGCAGTGAAAAATGAAAACGAGGGTCTTGGAAAACTGGATGGAAATCCAGCACAATTCTTTCATGGTGATCACCGCAGGGAGCATGTTGCATGGGACTCCCTCTGTTTTGACTATGGCAAGAACGAAGTGACCCACTTCCTGCTATCCAACGTGAATTACTGGCTGTCTGAGTACCATTTTGACGGATTCCGCTTCGACGGGGTAACCAGCATGCTTTATTATGACCATGGACTGGAGCGCGATTTTACCAGCTACGATTTCTATTTTGACGGGGGACAAGACGAAGATGCCATTGCTTATCTGTCCCTGGCCAATAAGATGATCCAGGAGATCAGGCCCGGGGCCCTTTCCATTGCCGAGGACATGAGCGGGTATCCCGGATTGGCTGTCCCGGTGCATCAGGGGGGTGTGGGATTCAACTATCGCCTGGCCATGGGTACGCCCGATTACTGGATCAAAACCATCAAGGAGAAGGAGGATGAGCAGTGGAACGTAAGCGAGATCTTTCATGAACTCACCTCCAAAAGGGCCGATGAAAAAACGGTGGGTTATGCCGAATCGCACGATCAGGCCCTGGTGGGTGACAAGACCATTATTTTCCGCTTGATCGACAAGGAGATGTACTGGCACATGGACAAAGGATCACAGAACCTGGTGGTGGACCGGGAAATTGCTCTCCACAAAATGATCAGGCTGATCACCGCTGCCACAGCCGGAAACGCGTACCTCAACTTCATGGGCAATGAGTTTGGTCACCCCGAATGGATCGATTTCCCCAGGGAGGGAAATGACTGGTCCTACCAGTATGCCCGCCGGCAATGGACACTGGTGGAAAACCAGGAACTCCGCTACCAACACCTGGGTGATTTTGACCGAGAGATGATCCTGATCCTTAGGAAAAATAATATTTATTCAGCCTCTTGCATGCATGTAAAGACTGATCAGGCAGACCTGATCATCGCCTTTGAGAGACACGGGCTACTCTTTGTGTTCAATTTTCATCCCAACAACTCCTATACCGACTATGGCCTGGCAGTAGATGCAGGTAGATACACCACACTGCTTTGCAGCGACGATCCCGAATTCGGGGGATTCGACAGATACGACAGTTCTTTGGTGCACCGGACACAGGTGGAACGCTCTTTCGG